>JAZNUA010000129.1:0-3814 GCA_045592045.1 Congzhengia sp.
CAGATAGGAGCTCGTATTGCTTATAACGAGATTGACCTTGTGCTGTTTTTTCGCGACCCACTGACAGCTCAGCCTCACGAACCCGATGTGACAGCGCTTTTGCGTCTTTGCCATGTGCACAATGTACCACTTGCGACGAACGCAGCTACCGCAGAAGTTTTAGTCCGCGGATTAGAGCGTGGCGACCTTGATTGGAGAGATATTGTCAACCCCAAAAAATAACTATTGATATTAAAAACCGACTTTTAATTTTTACAATTAAAAGTCGGTTTTTTTGTGTGTTTTTCTTTTTTACATCACGAATGTTATAATTGATTTCTTATAATCTTGCCACTTGTAGTCTTCGGTAATTCTGTGCGGAACTCAACAATTCTCGGATATTTATATGGAGCGGTATGCTCTTTAACATAGCTTTGAATTTCTTTTTTAAGCTCTTCGCTGGGTGTTGCATCCTTTGTCAAAACGATACTTGCCTTAACAACCTGACCACGAACAGGGTCGGGAGCTGCTGATACGCCACATTCCAAAACATAAGGAAGCTCCATAATAACACTTTCTATCTCGAAAGGTCCGATGCGGTAGCCTGATGATTTGATAACATCATCAACACGACCAACATAATAGTAAAATCCGTCTTCATCGCGGTAAGCAACATCGCCCGTGTGATAAAGACCGTCGTGCCAAGCGGCTTTCGTTTTTTCTTCATCTTTGTAGTAGCCCTTAAATAAACCGCACGGAACTTTTTTATCTGTTCTGATAACGATTTCTCCATTTTCGCCTGTTTTAACAGAGTTGCCGTCTGCATCAACCAAATCTACATCGTACAATGGAATAGGCTTACCCATTGAACCAAGCTTGTAGTTTTCACCGCTGAGGTGCGCTATAACACAGGTTGTTTCCGTCTGACCGAAGCCTTCCATAATACGAAGACCAAGCTGTGATTCAATCTGTCGGAAAACCTCAGGATTCAACGCTTCACCCGCTGTTGTCGTATGCTGAACAGATGACATATCGTACTTTGTAATGTCTTCTTTAATTAACATACGGTACATTGTGGGCGGAGCACAGAAGGTTGTAATATGATATTTTGCAAACATAGGTAAAATATCCGCTGCTTCAAACTTATCAAAATCATATACAAATATTGCTCCCTCACAAAGCCACTGACCGTAGATTTTACCCCATGCTGCCTTTGCCCAGCCTGTATCGGAAATAGTCAAATGCAAGCCATCGGGGTCAACGCAATGCCAAAAATTAGCTGTATGGAAATGGCCAAGTGGGTATTTGTAGCTGTGCAGCGCCATCTTAGGATTGCCTGTTGTACCTGATGTAAAATACATAAGCATATCGTCGTCGCCACAAGGCGCATCGTCCGAGCGTTCATAAACATCAGAAAAAAGCTTAACTTCCTCGTCAAAGTTTCTCCAGCCCTCACGAGTGCCGTTTGTAATGAGTTTGTTCTTTAAGGTTTTGCATCCTTTAGCTCCTTCGTCAGCCTCTTCTGTCATAACGCCTTGGGAACTGCAAATAATGGTAGTAATGCCCGCTGCTTCAAATCTGTATGTGTAGTCATGAGCTTTTAAGAGGTTAGAAGCAGGAACAGCCACCGCACCAATCTTATGAAGTGCAAGCAGCGCAATCCAGAACTGGTAATTACGACGAAGCACAAGCATAACCTTATCTCCGCGCTTGATGCCCAAAGAAATAAAGTAGTTCGCACATCTGTTTGACTCACGCTTTAAGTCATTAAAAGTAAAGCGTTTTTCTTCTTTGTCACGGGAAATATGTAAAAGTGCCAACTTTTCGGGCTCTTTTTCTGCAATAGCATCAATTATATCAAATGCAAAGTTGAATTTATCTTCGTTCTTAAAGTCAATAGCTGTCAAGCGGCCGTTTTCATCAACTTCTGTATCAATAAAGTTGTGATAGAGTCTGCCCGGTTTTCTGTGAATGGTTGCAACCTTGCTCTTTTTCTTAGGCATTTTTTCGTCGATTGCAGCATCACCCTTGCCGCCTGCCAACACGATAGCGTAAAATTCTGCATCCTCTCCGTCAACAGCAATCATACCATGAGGCGTTGCACTGTCGTAGTAGATTGAATCACCTGCAGAAAGAATTTCTGTGTGACTGCCAATCTGGATTTTTAATTTACCTGAAATAACAATATCAAGCTCCTGACCGCTATGGGTTGTAAGTTCTATTGCCTTATGCGCTGCTTCATCATTGTACTTGCACTTAACAAACAAAGGCTCCGAAACTCTGTTTTTGAAATCGCCTGCAAGTCCGTAGTAAACCATTCCGTGAGCTTTTTGGATTTCTGTTCCCTTGCCCGCACGAGTTACTGTGTAGTGCTTGAGCTTAGGGCTGCTGCCTTCGATAATATCTGTTACATTTACATGGAAAGCCTGCGCACATCTGTAAATAAATGCAAAGCTCAAATCGTGCTCTCCCGCTTCACAGGCAGCGTATTCCGCCACGCTTACATCGGTCAGGCGAGCCATTGTCTCTTCAGAAATCCCCTCAATGCGACGAAGCTCGCGAATACGGGAAGCAACTTCAGAAAGCTTCAAATCCAAACCTGTCATCTGTGTGTCCATTTTATCAATTCCTTTCATGCGGGGCAATAAAAAACGCCCCAAAGAATATATCTTTGAGACGAGAACATTTCCCGCGGTACCACTCAAATTGTGTAAATACACCACTTCAGGCGCTTCTACGCCCTATGCACTAACGCAGCCATCTCGGAAAGGGTCTACTTGCAAAAATGCGTTCTTCCTTTCAGCTCAGGAGCTACAACTAAAACTTCTGCTTTTTTGGCTCGCACCAACCGCCAATTCTCTCAAAAGCTTCCATAAAAGCACTCTCCGTCAAAGCCTTTATTTATGAAATTACTGATATAATACCATACATAAAACAATTTGTCAAGAAATTTAGAAAAAGAATTCACTTTTCCATGATTTATGATATAATGAATATATCATTATGGAAAAGGCAGGTACGAAGAATGAGAAAAACATTCATTATCCCTATATTGATTTTTTCTGTTTTATTTAACGGATGCGCAGTAAAGAATAATGCTGATAATATAAACATTACGCTTCAAGCACCGCCCGAAGAGGTTATAAGCTTAGAATCCATACCTGAGTATTCCGGCTCTCCCTATGTGGTTATAAATGGAAATGTGCCGTATCTAACCACATCAGAAGAAGCAAAAACATCATTTGAAAAATATGCCGACCTTGATTCATTAGGCAGATGCGGTCCTTGTGTCGCGTCTGTAGGAAAAGACATTATGCCCACAGAGGAACGAGGACATATCGGTTCTGTCAAGCCTACGGGCTGGCATTCAGTAAAGTATGATTTTGTAGATGGCAAGTACCTTTATAACAGGTGCCATCTTATAGGTTATCAGCTGACAGGTGAAAATGCCAACGAAAAAAACCTGATTACAGGCACTCGGACTATGAATACTGAGGGTATGTTGCCTTTTGAAAATATGATAGCAGACTATGTGAAATCCACCGAAAACCATGTACTTTATCGTGTGACGCCAATATTTGAAGGAGATAATCTTTTAGCATCTGGTGTATTGATGGAGGCAATATCCGTAGAAGACGAAGGAAAAGGATTAAAATTCTGCGTGTATTGCTTCAATGCAGAGCCAGGGGTAGCAATAGAATATTCTGATGGCGACAGCTGTGAAGATGTGGGAGCACCGGTTCTTCCTGCGACAAACTCAACATACGAGCAACAGGAAAAAACAGAAGAGGAAGAATATGTTCTTAACACATCTACAAAAAAATTTCACAACCCA
>JAZNUA010000130.1:0-8064 GCA_045592045.1 Congzhengia sp.
CCTCCGACTTGATCATTCTGATGTAAGGTGTTGAATCCTTCCATGCTTCTTCAGGTGTTCTGCCAAAGAAATCACGATACGGATTCGGTCTGGGAACGAGCATAAAGCCGGGAGCTCTCATATGTGTGTCAGGACCAACAACTGCCAATGAGTTAGCACCGTATGTCTTACCATGGAAATCTCTGAAGAATGAAATAAATTCCTGCTTGCCTGTAGCCGCACGAGCACAACGAAGACCTGCTTCTACTGCTGTCGTACCTGAATCATAGAACTGGAAACCACCAAATCTGCCACCTGTGATTTCGTGTAATTTTTCAACTAACTCCATCTTTACCTTTGTTGTAAAGTCGTGGCAGTTCATAAGGTTTTTAGCGTGGTGTGCAACTGCTTCGCTGATTTTCGGATGGCAGTGACCAAGACCTGTAACATAAATACCTGATGAGAAATCAAGATATGTATTACCGTCAACATCCTTTAATGTGTAGCCATAACCTGATTCAAATGTAACAGGAAATAATTTTACCTGGCTTGAATAGCCTTTCATGTACTTTGCGCATCTTTCATGATACTCAACCGATTTTGGACCGGGCACAGTAGCAGAAACCATGTTAGGTACTGTGTTTAAGTCCATTTTTGCCCAATACTCGCTCATAATAAACATCCTCTCTCATAATAGTAGTTTTTTAAAACAGCAAGCAAAATTTTCGTTTCGTTTGCTTTCGTTTTTTGTTTTTTTTACTTTCGGATATATTATACTATCTAATCCTTGATTTGTCAATAGGAAAATTATATTTTTTAGTCATTTTTTGCTACTATAATTTCAAGACCTTTTTTACGCAAACCGTTCAGTACTCTTGCGTCTGCACTATCGCTTGTGATTATTGTGCTCACTTCTGATATGCCGTCTATCTCGGCAAAAGCAGTCCTTCCTATTTTGCTGTAATCTGCCACAACTATCGTTCTGTTGGTGTGCTTTATCATGCATTTGCAGATTTCTGCCTCCTGATAGTAAAATGTAGAAACACCTTTTTCAGTATCAATACCATCCACAGACATTATAAAAATATCTGCCGTATACTGCTCAAGTGATTTTATAGTTGAAACTCCGTATGTAAACTGATACTCACTATTTACATCGCCACCTAGCAGAATTATTTTAAAATTAGGATTTTTTGCTCCTTCCAGTGCAAGAGCAATAGAGTTTGTAACTATAGTCAGTTTCTTGCCTGCAAGTTCACGCATAACAAACAACGGTGTAGTTCCTGCATTCATCATAATAGTGCTGTTATTCTTAATCATTTTGCTTATACTTTTTGCTATGCACGCTTTTTCACGAGCATTTGTATTGGAGCGCTGAACAAAATTCATATCATAGTAAGACTTGTAGCTGGTTATTGCTCCTCCATGAACGCGAGTTAATAATCCCTGGCCTTCAAGTTCAGACAAATCCGTGCGAATTACAACATCTGACACAGAAAACTTCTTACTTAGCTCATTGACGCGGACTTTTCCGCTTTCGTTGAGCATTTCTATAATTTTATTACGGCGCTCGGTTACTGTTAAAATTTCCATACAGCTACATCCCTTCTGTTTCTTCTTAAAGGTGCACTAAGCATTTCTCTCACTTGATTTTTTTACCATTTATATATACATTTAAAAGCTTATCTGCTACCAATGTATCTGGCGTTACTTTGCAATCAATACACAGAATATTAACACCACTTTCGTGCGCTTTTTCCAAAGCATCTCCAAAAGCCTTGTGAGTTATTATATTAGGTTCAAAATATTTTATTCCCTTCATTTGAACGACAAACACCATATATGCCGTATATCCTTCCGCAACGGCATCACATAATTCTTTCAGGTGCTTTATTCCTCGTTCGGTAGGCGCATCAGGAAAGCGCGCTACACCGTTTTCTTCCAATGTGACACCCTTTACCTCTACCCAGATTTTTTGGTCTTCTTTTTCTATGTAATAATCAAAGCGTGAATTTTTGTACCTTTTTTCAGGTGTCATTTTTACTTTTTCTCCAAAATACACTCTTGCCCACTCATAAAAGACCTTGTTAGGAGCTTGTGAGTCCAAATTTATAAGAGTATTTCCTTTTTTTACTGCTATAAGGTCATATTTTGTTTTCCTTTCTGGGTTTTTACTTGTTTCAAGGTAAACCTCTGCACCTTCTGTCAATAACTCCTTACATCTGCCTGTGTTTTTAACATGGCAGACTGACACCTCTCCATCTATTTCTATATGCGCTATAAACCTGTTCGGTCTTGTCAAAAAACGCCCTGTTACAATATTATCATATTTCATAATTCACCTACAAAGTAAAAGGCATCCGAAATATGCTCAAGAATTTATAAGGGATGCATATTTCGGATGCTGGCAGTATTAACAATATCATTTTTTAAAAGGAGTCTCCGGACCCCTATGTACAACAGGCGCAGAAATACCACGACTCTGTACATATTGTTTTGCCGTCTCCAACCGTTTTTTTAATTCTTCATTTTCAGCGAGCAACGCGTTTGCCTTATCTTCGGATTTCTTTAAGTCATCTGCCAAATTCAAAGCAACCAACAAAGCTGCCATAGATGTACTTAACTTGTTGTTCTGGAGTTTTATATCAAAAAGCTTCTTATTTACAATATCAGAAATTTCAAGCATATATTCGCGACTTTCTTCGGAAATAATAGTATATTCCCTGCCGTCTAACTTAACACTTAATCTGTTAGCCATACTGACACTCCTTTAAAAATATGCTTATGCAAGCTCAGCGCTTACAATTTCATTCATTATGTTTTCTATTTCGCTTTGCTTTGCAGACTTAGCCATAACAAGCTCAGAAACCATAATCTGCTTTGCACTGTTCAACATTTTTCTCTCACCGGTAGAAAGTCCACGAGTTTTATCACGGTACATAAGGCTCTTTACCACCTGCGCCACTTCGTAAATATCTCCGCTTTTGATTTTGACGGAGTTTTCCCGACAGCGCTTATTCCAGTTAGCATCCATCTCAGTAGAGCACATTCTGAAAGCTGCAAGCACCTTGTCTGCCTCTTCTTTATCAATAACATCTCTGATGCCGATTTCTTCCGCGTTAGCTACAGGTATCATAACCTGCATATCACCTATGGGCATCTTCATTATGTAATATTCTTTCTTTTCGCCCATAATTTCTCTGTCCTCAATGGACTCAATAACGCCCGCACCATGCACCGGGTATACGATTTTGTCTCCTATAGTATAACTCATTTCATAAGCCTCCTGCAAGGTCATACCTTTCGGTAGATATACCATCCCTTACTTATATTTTAGCCGAAATCTCCAGAAAAGTCAAGAAATTTTTATTACAAAAACTGTTACACTTCCATTACAAGCATTGAATATTTTAACCAGCTATGTTATAATAATTTCAGCATTTTTTTGGAGGAAAATATGATTAAGTTTCAACCACTTTTGAGCAGTTCATCGGGGAACTCAACTTTTGTCACTGATGATAAAACCAACATATTGATAGACTGTGGCGCACCTATACGCTATATCGAAAAATGTCTTATGCGTTTAGGAATTACACCTGCTGAGCTTTCGGGTATATTTATAACCCACGCTCATTCTGACCATGTCACATCCGCAGGCACGCTGTCCAAAAAATATAACTTACCCATTTTTGCAACAGCAGAAACCTTTTCTCTTTCAAACAGATTTCTTGCGAACATCAACAGGAAATCCGCCAAAATAATATCTGCCGGCGACGATATTATCATAGGAGATATGATTGTGCATGTTTTTTCTATTCCGCATGATATTGCTGGGGCTGTGAGCTATACGGTGTGCGACAAAGAAACCAAGTTCGGCATTGCTACTGATTCAGGTTATATTTCTGATGAAATTGTCAAAAACCTCACAGGTTGCGAAAGTGTTATTGTGGAAGCTAATCACAATGTGGATATGTTGTTATCAGGTCCATATCCATATCCTTTAAAGCGCAGAATTTTAAGCGACAAAGGGCATCTGTCCAACGAATTATGCGGAAGTCTTTGTGTAAAACTTGCCGAAACTGGCACAAAATCCTTCTGGCTAGGGCATTTATCAGAAAAAAATAACCTACCGGAAGTTGCATATAAAGAAGTACATAGCATACTTATACAAAACGGATATAGTGTTGGAGCAGATATTGCTTTAAATGTTATACCCAAGCTGTGGATCGAGGAAAAATAATGAATATAAATATTATAGCTGTAGGAAAAATAAAAGAAAAATATTTAAAAGACGCAATAGAAGAATACGCCAAGAGACTTTCTCGGTTCTGTAAGCTTACGATATTTGAAGTTTCAGACGAAGCCATGAGCGATAAACCATCAGACAGCGAAAAAACACAAATCCTGCAAAAAGAGGGTGAAAAAATCCTGTCTGCCATTAAAAATACCGATGTTTTAGTCAGTCTCTGCGTAGAAGGAAAGCAAATAACAAGCGAGGAGTTTGCAGACTTTTTTGCCAACGAATGTGTAATGGGCGCTAATACATTTACCCTTATAATAGGCGGAAGTTTAGGACTCTCGGAAGAAATTAAGCAGAAAAGCAAGTTGAGGCTTTCATTTTCTAAAATGACATTTCCACACCAACTTATGAGAGCGATAGTTTTGGAGCAAATCTATCGCGCCTTTAAAATAAATGCAAATGAAAGCTATCACAAATAGGGCATTGATTACAGGGCAATGCGAAGAAATTCTTAATCAAATAAATGCCATAACAAAGCAGCAGAAAATTGAAAGTAAAAAACCGAAACCTAGCAGTTTCAAGGGTTTTGAGCGGAAGAGGTGAGTGGTTTGGAGGCGATATAAAGCATTTAAATATTGACATATTTTCAGATTATTGTATGATTATAACAACAAATAACTTTATGGAGGATTATAATATGCAGTATGTAGTTTTACAGGTAGTTTTAAAAGAAAAATTGCTCGGTGTTGGTTCAGGAAATCTTACAGAGTTAGAGAATGTTATAAATGCACAAGCAGCAAAAGGATACAGATTACACACAATCTCAACCACCTCTTCTGGAAGCAAAGGTGCCTTTGGCGGAGATAGAATTCAAGCAACGATGGTTTTTGAAAAAATATAACACTTAAAAAAAGAGATACGACGAAAGTCGTATCTCTTTTTTGGTGATCCATCGGAGATTCGAACTCCGGACACCTTGATTAAAAGGTTTAACGCAGAAGTTTTCGAATCGGCGCAACGACGCACACTGCTACTTTTTTACGCAATTTCCTTTTTATAGGAAACTGTTAAAAGCGGTTGTAAACTCCACAAACTACTATCAATACTACTATCAACATTCCTATTTGATAAATATATCAAAAAAGGAATGAGAACAATGAAAGACAAAAAAGGAAAAGACAACACATTAGGCAAACGCATTGCCCAGCTTCGCAACGCCTGCGGTCTTACACAAGAGGAGCTCGCATCAGACCTCTATGTAGAGCGCACCGGGATTTCCAATTATGAAAATAACAAGCGAACCCCCGACATTATCATGTTGCAAAAACTGTGCGACAAATTCGGCGTAAGTATGAACTATCTTCTTGGAAGAAATCCTTATGATGAAGAATTGAATGCCCTCACAAAAACAGAAACCGACATTAATCTCTATCTCACAAAGGACGGACACTTGGATTTATCCGACGCGCCGCCATTAGTTAAAATCTTCATAGTGGACCTTTATCAGTTTCTGATGCAGAAATACTGCAAATAACAAAGAAAAGCGCATTTAAAAATGCGCTTTTCTTTTTACTGAAACACTCCGTCACAACCCGTAACCTCACGCCACATATTGTCACAATCCATTGTATATGCCGCGTCGTATTGCTATTATTGTATTGTGTCGAATAGGCACGATTTTTGACATCAAGGAGATTCCAGCTATGGCAAACGACATTGGCGCAAAAATAAAATTTATAAGAAAACTTCACGGATTAACACAAGAAGAATTAGGAAATGCAATCGGTTATTCAAGGCCCGCAATAGCCAACTATGAATCAAATACACGCTTAGTTTCTATCACAGACTTGCAAAAAATTTCTGACTATTTCAATATTGGCATTATGTACTTTTTCGAAAACGAGCTGACACAACTCGAAAAAGAATTACTACCCTACATAGAGGGTGTTAAGCCTTTTGATATTAAAAATCTTTCACCCGAGAAGAAAGCCGTAATAATCCGTGCCATTTATGAATTTGGAACAAAATATAAAAAGGACAGTAAACTTTCTAAAGTACAGAACAAATCACTTATGTAATAAAAAAGATAAAAACCCGAGTGTTATATGCTCGGGCTTTGTCTTTATTTACTTTTTGTATTACCTTTGACCTTATCAAACATTTGTTCTTGCGTAAATTCTCCTGCCTTGTCATAGCACTTTTTGATTGCTCTGACTTTTTCCTCATCGGTCATTTGACTGTATCTCTTTGTGGAGTATTTTTTGGTTTCTTTGTTTTGTAGTTTAACCTTCAATTCATCTGCCAAAAGCTGCTCCACAAGTTCAAAGCTCTTTTGTCCTCTGATTTTCTTCGCCTCGGTATACTGTTCAGCAGTCATATAGTATGTAATACCGTCTTTTTCGTAATAGTTCTCCTGTTCCACAGGTAATACTTCTGTCTTGCCGGTTTTCTCATAAAGAGCCTGCAGTTCTTTATCTACCTCGGTGTATCTTTCCTCTGAATAATATCCGGGAGAAACAAAGTTTTCTGCAACCCTTTCTAAAGTACCGCCATAAGTTTCTTCTCTTCCCCATACATCAACAGAAGGCTCAAAAAGATAACTTACAAACGGAATCTTACTTGAAGCCTTACCAATAAAGATTTGCATAAATTTAGGCATATCTTTGTGTCGGTCATAATAGTAGTATTCGCGTTTGGTTGAATCTTTTAACCTCGAAAGCTGACCGCCTATTGAGGGGAACGCCTGTGACAGATAACTTGCCCCAATCTCTATAGTTATCGCACTTACTTCGTTGCCTTCGTTGTATTTTGCAGTTGAAATCATATTGCTTATGCTTGAGAATACGGACAGTTCCAACAATGGGTCTGGTAAAGTTATCAGCGAATCAACCACCTTAGTAAATGACACACCTGAACCGTCTTGGGTTGTCTCTTTTAATGCAGCACCCACAAACAACGGCAAACACGCAGGCGCTGCCCAATCAATGGTATAAGAGAAATCGCCAATCTTTAATGAATAAGACTGTTCGCCGTTCATCTCGTCAAATTCTTTCTTTTTATCAGGCTCTTCCTCATCGCCAACAAGAATTCCTATTTGTGCCAGAAAATAACCCACAAGCATGAGACCTGTTCCTGTGATACCTTTAGATAAAGTATCAATAGCATCTGCTACTGTATGACTTTCTTCTTTAACACCTTTCGTCAACTGATATATACCCGTCAGCACCGATATAGGTGAATACTGTATGCCTTGCTTGGCTATGTTTAGAGGTGTTTTCTTAAACGGCATAATACCTTCTACTAAAGCACCCGCTGCCCTAGCCATCTTATATCTGCTTCGCTCAGCTTTCCTTTGCAATTTGTTGAGACTATCTGCTAAAACATTGGCATCTCTGTAAGTTGCCGCCTGTGCCTCTTTTACTGCATACGCCCTCACTTTATCCAATGTGTCAGCGTCAATATCATTAACATCAAGTTTTCTTGCAGTAATGATTCTCGCCAGTGCATCCACATAGTGAGTTTTTAAGAACCACATATCTTCCATTTCAAGAAATTCAAAGTTTTTGGTTTATGTTTCGGACAAGAATGTTTTTCAGAGAATAGCTGACGGAAGTGAGGTTTATTATACATTTTCAGCTACGGCGGATGCAGAGAATCCACAAATTGGAGAGAACCCCGAAACAGGTTGGGTTAAGGTTGACAAAAACACTCCTTATATTGAAATTGACCAAAAGAGGACTGTTCGGCTGATTACCGACAAAATGGGTAAGTTCAGCGAAGCCACACCACCCTATCATTTTGCCATAAAGCCTGCTGCACCTGTTGCAACTAAGTCGGATCGTAGC
>JAZNUA010000131.1:0-10246 GCA_045592045.1 Congzhengia sp.
TATCGTTGTCACGACGGTAAACGTTTGCACGGGGGTTGTCCCATGAACGGAATACTGCCTTAACAGCGCCCATAAGCTGTTCTTTGGGATCTGTGGGGAAGTCTGAACCGATCTTAGCCTTATATTCAGCCTTGAACTGTGAAGCAAGTTCCTTAAGGTCGTCAGCTGTAAGCTCAACGTCCTGAGTAACGCCTCTTTCTTCTTTCATCTTGTCGATAAGCTCTTCAAAGTATTTCTTACCAACTTCCATAACTACATCAGAATACATCTGGATAAATCTTCTGTAGCAGTCCCAAGCCCAACGGGGGTTGCCTGATTTAGCTGACATTGCTTCTACAACATCCTCGTTAAGACCAAGGTTTAAGATTGTATCCATCATACCGGGCATAGATGCTCTTGCACCTGAACGAACAGATACCAATAAGGGATTTTCCTTATCGCCGAACTTCTTGCCGCATACAGCTTCCATCTTGGTGATATTTTCCATGATTTCAGCTTTGATTGAATCATTGATTTTTCTTCCGTCTTCATAGTACTGGGTACAAGCCTCTGTTGATACTGTGAAACCCTGAGGAACAGGAAGACCGATTTTTGTCATTTCAGCAAGGTTTGCACCTTTACCGCCGAGGAGTTCACGCATTGATGCGTCGCCCTCGCTAAACTGATAAACAAACTTCATTAAAATAACCTCCTATTTTTATCGGATAACCGACTTTATTAACTCATTAGGCTATACGCCACCTTACATTATAACACACTTTTTTAAAAAATCAAGTATAAAATAAAAATAAGCGTTCCTATTTAATTAGGAACGCTTATTTATTTTATGTTTTAGTTTAAGCTTTGCTTTTTTGTCATTGTCTTGATTACTAATAATGTTGCAATTATTAGAACAATACCTATAGGCAATACAATCATCCAGTTTTGCACAAAACCTGCAATAATATATGTGATGAACGAAACAGCCGCAACTGTCAAAGCATAGGGCAACTGTGTGGAAACATGGTTGATATGGTCACACTGTGCACCTGCTGATGACATGATTGTTGTGTCTGAAATAGGTGAACAGTGGTCGCCGCAAACAGCACCGGCAAGACACGCTGACATACCGACAATTTGCAAGGGGTTGCCTGTATCGGGGAATATAGCAAGAACTATAGGTATAAGAATACCGAATGTACCCCATGATGTACCTGTTGAGAATGCAAGTCCTACTGCCACCAAAAAGATAATTGCAGGCAAGAGGTTTGTAAGACCCTGCGCATTAGCCATAATCATTTCTACATATTCTTTTGCACCTAAAACAGTTGTCATATTCTTAAGTGCTGTTGCAAATGTAAGAATCAATATAGCAGGAACCATTGCGATAAAGCCCTTGGGTACACATTCCATTGCCTCTTTGAATGTGATTGTTTTTCTTGCAACAAGGTAAATCATTGTTAAAACAAGTGCAATGATACCGCCCCAGGGAAGACCAACTGTAGCATCTGTATCACCAAACGCCTGAACAAAGCTCTTGCCGTCAGACCACATTCCGCCTACATATACTAAAGCCACAACACAAATAGCTATAAGTACTACGATAGGAAGAACAAGGTCGATAACTTTGCCTCTTTGTGAAACATTTGTATCATCTTCTCCAACCTGACCGCCCGATGTGAAGAGGTCGCCGTTTAATGCGTTCCATTCATGTTTCTTCATGGGGCCGTAATCAAACTTCATTAATGTTATTGCTATAATAAACACAAATGTAAGTAATGAATAGAAGTTAAAAGGAATAGCCTTTATAAAGAGAGCCAAGCCCTGACCTTCGGGAGCGTAAGATGAAACTGCTGCTGCCCAGGATGAAATGGGAGCTATCATACATACAGGAGCTGCTGTAGCGTCAATCAAGTATGAAAGCTTTGCTCTTGATATTTTATGTCTGTCTGTAACAGGACGCATAACCGAGCCAACTGTTAAGCAGTTAAAATAGTCATCGATAAAAATGAGTACACCAAGTATGAAGGTAGCAATTGCAGCGCCTATTCTTGATTTTATATTCTTTGACGCCCATGCACCAAATGCCGCACTGCCACCGGCTTTATTAACAAGCGCAACAATTATGCCTAACACAACTAAGAATATAAAGATACCTGCTGTTCCTGAAACCGCAGCAACAATACCGTCATTTAAGATTGCATCCATTGCGCCTACAGGTTTAAAGTTTGTAACAAGCAAACCTGCCGCAACAATACCTACGAAAAGTGAACTGTAAACTTCCTTTGTAACCAGAGCCAATACAATAGCAATAATCGGAGGCATAAGTGCCATGATAGTTTTGTAATAATCGCTGTCAGCCTCAACCTTGCCTGAACCTGCACAGTCTGCACACTCTGTGTGCTCTGTACCGCGCTCACCTGCGCACACTTCACAGGTAGCGTCATCAACCGAACCCGTGCCTTCGCACTCAACACAGCTGTATGTAACAGCTTGTCCTGTGCCCTGACAGGTTTCACAGTCAACCATTGTGGTTTTGCCCAGATTCATAGCACAAGCTACAAAAACAATTAAAACCACAGCTACGGTAATAAGGTTTACCAGAGTTTTCTTTTTCATTTACTCTACTCCTTTGTATTTTT
Source organism: Congzhengia sp. (assembly GCA_045592045.1). Lineage (GTDB taxonomy): Bacteria > Bacillota > Clostridia > UBA1381 > UBA9506 > Congzhengia. The sequence continues at coordinate 2,622 of JAZNUA010000131.1, forward strand.
TTGTCGACAAGTTTATTATATTATTTTTTCCACTTTATGTCAATGTTTTTCAAAAAACAAAGACAAACAGTCATAATGTAAAATTTATCACATATCATATAACAAACATTAAATTACAGCAATGGAGGAATTTTAAATGGCAGAATATAATATCTATAAAGATATTGCTGAGCGCACAGGCGGAGATGTATATCTTGGCGTAGTAGGACCGGTAAGAACAGGCAAATCAACATTTATAAAGAAGTTTATGGATTTATTTGTTATTCCCAATATGAGCGATAAACACCAGATCCTTCGTGCAACCGATGAACTTCCGCAAAGCGCTGACGGAAAAACAATTATGACCACAGAGCCTAAATTTATTCCCAATGAAGCAGTAGAGGTCAACATTGCAGACAATGCAAAAATGCGAGTGCGACTAATTGACTGCGTAGGATACATAGTTGACTCTGCATTGGGACATATCGAAAACGGAGTTCCCAGAATGGTAACAACACCTTGGAGCGAAGAGCCTATTGAATTTGGTATTGCCGCTGAAATAGGCACAAAAAAAGTTATTTGCGACCATGCAACAATCGGCATATTAGTTACAACCGACGGCAGTATAACAGATATAGAAAGAGACAGTTATGCAGAAGCAGAGGCGCGCGTGGCTGAAGAACTCTCCCGTCAGGGAAAGCCCTATGTGATAATACTTAACACCAAATACCCCACAATGCCTGAGACAGAGGAATTGCGTCAGTACCTTGCGCAAAAATATAACACGCCTGTTATCTCTGTCAACTGTGCCGAATTAGATACAGATGGTATAAATAAAATTTTAGAGCAGATTTTAATGTCTTTTCCCATTACTGAAATAGGTATAAATCTTCCTGATTGGGTTAGCGTTTTGCCTGAAGATAATAATATTAAAAACGCTTTGTATAGCACCTGTTTTTCTGCTACAGAAAATATTGTGACGCTAAGCGAATTGGATAATGCTTTAAATACTATGACGCAATGCGACTATGTGCAGTCTGCAGTTTTGGACAACATCGATTTGGGCACAGGAAAAGCACTCTTGAATATCGAAATTCCCAAGGAATTTTTCTACAAGGTTGTTAAGGATTTTTCTGGCTTTGATATTTCCAGTGAAGGGAAATTACTCTCCCTCTTGTCGTCGCTTGCAGAAATGAAGGCTGAATATGACAAGGTCCAAATCGCTCTCCGCGAAGTAGAAAACAAAGGCTATGGAATTGTAACTCCCACCATAGAGCAACTGAGCTTAGAAGAGCCGGAAATAGTTCGACAGGGCAGCCGTTTCGGCGTAAAGCTAAAAGCCTCTGCCCCCTCCGTGCACATGATAAAAGCAAACATTCAGACAGAAATCTGCCCTATTGTAGGTACAGAAAAACAATCAGAAGAATTGGTGCACTATCTGCTTTCTGAATTTTCCGAAAATCCAACAGAAATCTGGCAGTCAAATATTTTCGGAAAATCCCTGCACGAGCTTGTAAACGAAGGGTTAAACAATAAACTCTCCCGTATGCCTGACGAAGCACAAATAAAATTACAGGAAACACTGCAAAAAATCATCAATGAAGGTTCAGGCGGACTTATTTGTATAATTTTATAATAAAAATTTATATCCTTGATAAAACCTGTAAAACAGGCAATAAAGAACTCCCCTATGGTTATAACCATAGGGGAGTTCTTCATATTTTAGTATTCTACTTTAATTTTGTTGATTACTTTATCCTTTTTCTCGACAGTCATGGTGGATACTAAGGATTTTATATGAGCTTTATATTTTTCTGATATAAGTCTATTTTTTGCATCTGACTTAACAGCTTCGTAATCAACATATTTTTCAATAATGGGACATCTTTTGATAATGTGCCAACCATATTCTGTTTCAACAAGCTGAGAATTTACTTCATTAGGTTTCACTGCAAATGCGCCCTTTGTAAATTCAGGCACCATCATTCCTGCATTTGTGAAAGTCCCTGTCTGTTCATCGAGCGTAAGTTGGTATCCGTCTTTGTCAATCAAATAACCTTCGGGATTGGTTTCCATACCGGGGTCCTCACCGTATGTCTTAACCAAAGAAGAAAATTCCTCGCCGTTAACCGCTTTCTTTAAAACTTCCTCTGCTTTTTTCTTTGCTTCAGCTGCATAAGCTTCGTCGGGAGCTTCTGCACCTTCCGGCTTGTTCGCAACTAAAACATGCTGAACCAATGCATAACTATCATCAATGGCTGTTATAGCTGCTTCATCAGAAACAGCAACCACATCTGAACCGCCTGAAATCATGAAATTATAGTACTTATCAGACAAAGCCATTTTTTCCATAATGTCCGCATAAGAGTTCTTTGTTAAGCCATATGCTTTGATTGTTTCGTCCATACCATCTGTTGAACGAGCTGCATCTCTTTCGTCTTCAGATAATGAAATACCTGCTTCTTTAGCTTTTACTATTGCAACTTCATTTTCTATAGCCATTTCCAAAGCTTTTTCTTTGATGTAGTCTGTGGCAGCTTTATCTTCTACCTTACCCTCTTGCAAAAACTTCTTAGCCGCTTCTTCATCAGCTATTCCCTGTTCTGAGAACACCTGATTTTTCGCCAGTTCTACATAAAATTCGATTTCGTCTTCTGTTATTTCACTGCCATTTACTGTAATAGCTGTACGCGTAATGTGTAATCCGTTGATATTTGCCAAAAATACCATAACAACACAAATTATTACAATAGCAACGATCCACTTAATTGCTGATTTTAATCCTTTCAAAAAAAACACCCCTTCTTAAAGTAATGAATACATTATATACTAAATTTCGTCAGTATGCAATAGTTTATTATACTCTTTCAATAATTTTTTTACATTTTCTAACAAGTCTTCTTTTAAAGCAGTTTTAACTTTTAGTACCATATGAGGTTTAATTCCCGCAGAAACGAAGAATCTTTTGCCGAAATATGCTGTCAAACCTGACACGGCACGAATGTTCATATCTCCTTTAAAATAGCAGATAATACTTCCGTCCTTCAAGGTTATTTCTGAAATACTGCAATCTTTTGCTAAAAATTTGATTTCCGCTATTTTGATTAAGCTTTCGACTGCCTTTGGCATATCGCCGAAACGGTCACAAATTTCTGCCTCTACATCCAATCTGTCCTCTTCGTTTTCAATTGAGGCAATTTTTTTATATATATCTAATCTTGTTGAGTGATTTTTGATATATGCAGGGGGAATGTATGCTTCTACATTGATATCGATATTAGATTGCCAGCTTTCTTTCGGTGCTTCTCCGGTAAGCTCAGATACGCTCTGGGACAAAAGTTCACAATACATATCGTATCCAACAGTATCAATATGACCATGTTGCTCTGCACCTAAAATATTGCCTGCACCTCTTATTTCCAGGTCACGCATTGCAATTTTAAAGCCTGAACCAAACTCTGTAAATTCCTTGATTGCACGAAGCCTTTTTGCTGCAACCTCGTTTAAAACTCTGTCAGGTCGGTAGGTAAAATACGCAAAAGCCCGGCGCGAGCTTCTCCCTACTCTTCCTTTCAGCTGATACAACTGGGACAAGCCCATACGGTTTGCATCCTCAATTATAATTGTGTTAACATTAGGAATGTCAAGCCCCGTTTCGATGATCGTAGTACATACTAAAACATCTATTGTACCCTCTTGCATATCAAGCATAATGCGCTCTAAGGCATCTTCCTCCATCGCCCCGTGAGCATGGGCAACCTTCGCTTCAGGAAAAGCATCCTGCAATTTTTTTGCACAGCTTGAAATACTTGCAATTCTATTGTGAATATAGTAAACCTGACCGCCACGGGAAAGCTCTCGCCTGATTGCATCATGAAGCACTGCATCGTTTTTTTCCATAACGATAGTACGAACGGGAAAACGATTTTCAGGCGGCTCTGTCAAAACGCTCATATCCCTTATATTTATCATTGACATGTGGAGCGTTCTTGGAATGGGTGTTGCAGACAATGTCAGCACATCTACATTGTTTTTCATTTCCTTTATCCGTTCTTTGTGCTTTACACCAAAGCGTTGCTCTTCGTCGACCACCAAAAGTCCCAAATCACGAAACTCAATATCTGAACCCAACAGTCTGTGAGTGCCGATTATTATATCTATTTCACCAGATTTGAGCTGCTTTATGATTTTTGTCTGCTCTTTTTTGGTTTTAAATCTCGAAATTTCCGCAATGGTTATGGGATATTTTTTCATTCTTTCACAAAATGTGTTAAAATGCTGCATTACCAAAACAGTGGTAGGTGCTAAAACAGCCACCTGCTTTGAGTCCATTACTGCTTTAAAGGCAGCTCTTAGTGCCACCTCTGTTTTGCCGTAGCCAACATCACCGCACAGGAGTCTGTCCATAGCTCTAGGGCTTTCCATATCCTTTTTGATTTCCGCAATGCTGATTAGCTGATCCTCTGTTTCAACATAAGGAAATGCTTCTTCAAAGGATTTTTGCCATTCTGTGTCGGGAGAGTAGGCAAAGCCTTTTGAATGTTGACGGGCAGCATATAGCGCCACAAGTTCACGGGCAAGCTCCTCTGTTGAAGCCTTTACCTTTTTCTTTTGACGGGCAAAATCCGCACCGCCCATACGATTTAAGCGGATTGTCCCTTCCTTGCCCACATATTTTTGCAAAACATCAAGCTGGGAAGTAGGAACATATAAAATATCATCGCCGTTATATTTGATTTTTAAATAGTCGTGTCGCTGACCCTCAACCTCTAAAGTATCAAGTCCCAGATACTGACCTATGCCGTGAGTGTGATGTACCACATAGTCGCCAATATCCAAATCATTAAAATCACGGATTTTGCTTGCAGAATCAAGTTTTTTTCGTTTTCCCTTTTTCTTGGGAGTTTTACCGAAAATTTCTTCCTCTCCAAAAACGGCAATTTTTTCTTCCTCGTAGTAAAAGCCATGGGTTAAACCGCCGTGGGCGTAGTTTACTTTTGTCTTTAGAATTTTATCGCTTTCATTTACCTTAAATCCTTGATGCTCCAAATCTTGTGTAAGCTTACTGCGGTTTTCTTCTGCCACAGAAAAAATAACGCTGTACCCGTTATCTTTAAACTCACGAACCTCTTCGTAGAATCTTTCACGCCCGCCCAATGATTTGCCTATATCTCCTACCGTGATAGTTATTTCTTCATTCGGCTTATAGTCACCACAGGGAAACGGCAGCTCCTGCATTCCGAAAAAAGTATGCTTCAGGAGTTCGTGCAAAACATCAAAATAGTCGTGAATATATTTTTCTTTAAATATAAAGTTTTCGCTATTCTCCGCCAAAGCCTTGACAGTCTCTTCAATATCCCACTTTAACCCCTGGTTTCGTTCTGAAATTTTTTGAGGCTCATCAAAGAAAATTATGGCATCGTCATCAAAATATTCCAGTACCGAGGTTTCTTTGGATTTGGCGGCAAAACTATCATTTGCAGCACTTATTTTCACTGTCTCGGCATTTTCAACAGAAACCTGAGTAAATGCGTCGAACTGACGAATAGAGTCGATTTCATCACCAAAAAACTCTATTCTTACGGGATTTTCATGTGATGGTGCAAAAACATCAACTATACCGCCGCGAATAGCAAACTGACCTTTTCCCTCTACGGTATCCTCTCTCACATAGCCTAATTTTACGAGTTTTTTTGCCAAATCCTCTATAGGCATCTCATCCGCAACGGACAAATTTATTACACTTTCTCTGTAAGAGTTTAAATCTACCGTAAATTGCAAAAGGGCATCTAGCGACATAACGATTATGGTTTTACTTTTATCTGAAAAAGCAAGCTTTTCTATAATCTCTAACCGCTGATTTAAAAGCTCGTGGCTTTTAGCGTCTGCTTTATAAAATTCAAGCTCCTTGGAGGGATAGTAATACACCGATTCTCCTAAATAATACATAAGCTCTTCGGCTATGCGTTTTGCTTCGTAGTCGCTGTCAGCAATATACACTCCCTGACGAGCAGATTTTAAGCACAAAAATGCGGCAAAATGTGCTTTTGCAGGTCGTGTTAACCCCACTACATTCTTTGCACCTTTGCCTGATAGATTTATTTCGTTAAATACTCTTATTTCCTTTGCAGCTTTTAGTAACAACATTTAATATACCTTTCCGTTAAAGCTGTTCATCGCGGCCTCTGCCCCGCTTTTTATTATCATAGGGATAGCTTCATCCACCATAGCATCTACGGCTTTTGACAGATGTAAAATTTCCTCTTTTGAGAATTTCCCCAAAACCCAATCAGCCAAATCGTAATGCTCAGGAGCTGCCCCTACACCCATTTTAATTCTTATAAATGCGTCGCTTTTCAACTGATATATTATAGATTTTATGCCGTTGTGACCTCCATCTGAACCTTTTGTTCTGATTCTCACTTTGCCTATATCAAGGCTCACATCATCGTGGATTACGATTACATTTTCTGGAGGAATTTTATAAAACGAGCAGACCTCTCTTAAGCTTTCGCCCGATAAATTCACATAGGTTTGCGGCTTTACCAAAACAACCTTTTCCCCTGCAATATTGCCCTCTCCTATCAGTGCCTTGTGCTTTATTTTATTTATTTGTATGCCGTATTTAGAGCCCAAATAGTCCATAGTAATAAAGCCTATGTTGTGTCTTGTGCCTTCGTATTTTTTTCCTGGATTTCCTATTCCTAAAATTACAAACATATCCTTACCTACTTTACATAAGTTATTGCCACACCGTCGCCAATGGGAAGTATAGTCGTTTCAAATCTTTCGTCACTACATAAAAAATCTAAGTATCCACGGAGCTTTCTTGTTATTGTGTCGTGTTTTTTTACTGCATATTCGTCGCTTGCGGTCATACCGAAATACAAAACATCGTCTGTCAGTATAACTCCGCCTGATTTTATAAGCTTTAGGCTTTTGTCGAAATGGTCACGATACTGTCCCTTCGCCGCATCTATAAAAATAAAATCATACTCGCCGCTCAAACTGTCCAAGACCTCTGTCGCATCGCCGAAAATACAGTGGATTTTATCCTCTATCCCTCGGCTTTTAATATTTTCTTTTGCCATTTCCAAAACTACATCGTCACGCTCTATGGTGGTAACAACCGAATCCTCTCCCGCGTATTTATGCATAAACATCGAGCTATACCCGATTGCCGTTCCTACCTCTAAAATTCTTTTGGGACGGATAATCTGCATCAGAACTGCCATCAGCCTTTCAACTTGTGGTTTCATTATATAAATGTGGTTTTTTTGAGCATATTCTCTCAGCTTGCAAAAAAACTCATCTTCTGTTTTATGAGTTTGGTTTATGTATTTTTCTATATGCTCATACTGCACATTGCCCATTTATTTACTCCGTTTCAATTATATTGTTTGAAAATTCAATCTTAACTAAGCAATTCTTTTAAATATGAAAATCGTTTTGCTTCGTAATCATTGTCTACCATTTTATATAGTGCTGCCCTCTGACCTACCAATACTACTCGCTCCTTAGCTCTTGTAATGGCTGTATACAAAAGATTTCTTGAAAACAGCTTTTCCGTTCCCCAAAAAATCGGTATTACCACTGTATTAAACTCGCTGCCTTGACTTTTGTGTACTGTTATGGCATAGGCAAGC
>JAZNUA010000132.1:0-5234 GCA_045592045.1 Congzhengia sp.
TTATCCATAAACACATCACACAATCCATGCTTTACACTATCAAAATTTGTATGCATTGAGATAAGCGGTATATCGTTTTTTATGAGTTTTATTATGGTTTTTGATACAGAATCGTCATTAACAATGCTTTTTAACGGTTTAAATATCAAAGGATGATGCGATATAATAAGATCACATTTTTTCTCAATTGCATCCTGTACCACATATTCAACCACATCCAAAGTAAGGAGTATTTTTTTTATTTCTTTAGAAGAGTCCCCGATTAAAAGACCCACATTATCATAATCTTCAGCATATTCTAACGGGGCAAAACTAGTTAAAAACTCTTTAATATCATTCAATTTCATCGTTCTTTATACTCCTTTCTAATTTTTTTAATTCATCTAATAAGTAGGCATAGTGATTATATTTTTCTTTAACAATCGGTGATGTTGAAAAATTCATAGAATGAAGTGCCTTTTCGTATTCATAAATTTTTCCTTGTAAAAGCTCAGGTAAGTATTTATCTTTATTTTTAACAAGATATTCACCTATGTAATAATTGATATCTTTATCTATATTCATTTTGCCCTGAACAGCTGAAATAACAGTGTATATCTTATTGTCTTCTTTTGCCAACTTTTCGTCTGTTATGCAAAAATTATTGTTTTCTAAATATTTTCTTGTTTCTTCTATTGCTGTCATAGGTTGCAGAATATAATTTTTTACAGATGTAAGTCTGTCCTTGCCTCTGTCTAGAATTTCATTTATTAAAATTCCGCCCATACCCGCAATTATTACGGTGTCAGCTTCATAATTTTTGAGCTTATCCAATCCATTAGATATGCGCGTTTCAATAAAATCTTCCAAATGAAATTTTTTTATATTTTCATCTGCCCTCATAAGAGGTCCCTCATTTATGTCCATTGCAAGTGCTTTTTGGATTCTATTATTCTTAATAAGATATATGGGAACATAGGCGTGGTCTGTACCAATATCTGCGACAGAGTGTGCGTTTTTTACCATATTTGCTACTGTCAATAATCTTGGAGACATAAAAGAGTCTATATTCAAAACTGCCCACACTCCTCCATTAAATAATAAATAAGTATACCATACTATATGAAAAAAGTCAATATTTCAAGTTTTTATTTACAATTTTACTGTTTTCTGCTATACTTATATTATAAAACAGTAAAACAAGGATGATGTATGTGTTCAATAACGAAAAAATTCCTCACGCCTGGGATGATTTAGTTGAAAAACTAACTTATATGCCTGCTATTGTAAAAACTATTGAAAAAATCTATGATATTAACTGGTCAATGGATGTTAACAGACATGACCATTTTGAAATGGTATATACAAAAAAAGGCAATGCTTTTTTTCAGATTGAAGGTATTGATGTTAATATGCCACCCCATTCAGTAATTATTATAAAACCAGGAAGAGCACATAAATTTGTAGTTAAATCGGATGTTTGCGAGCTTATTGCACTTAGCTTTACTTTCAAGTCACAACATAACGATTTGGATAATCATGTGTCATTGACTGATTTTATAGAATACATTGAAGACGATGCAACGGGCGATTTTCTGTTTTTGCCTTTAAGTAAGAAAAATGATATTGTGTATGTAATGAACAGAATTTTAAGAGAAAAAATTAAAACACAGGTATATAGTGATTTTTTGAGTTGTCTTTTAATTATAGAGCTTTTTGTGCTGCTCTCAAGAGCCTTAAAACAGGAATGGGAGCAAAGTGCAAAAAACAGAAATCTAAAACTGAATGAGCTTTTAAACATAGCAAAAGAATACATAGACACCAATTACGACAAGGAGCTTTCTATAACACAAATTGCCAAATACATATATTTATCCGACAGTTATTTTGCGCATTCTTTTAAGGACAGGTTCGGCATAAGCCCCAAAAGCTATATATTAAAGGTCAGAATTGAAGCATCTAAAGAGTACCTCAAAAATACAGATACTAAGGTTTCCGACATAGCAAAAATAGTTGGATTTTCAAGTCAACAGCGTTTTAATGATATTTTTAAAAAGCACGAAGGTGTAAAACCCTTAAATTACAGACAGCGTTGCAAATTTGAAAAAACCAACCTTTCTGAAGTATCTGAAGTATCAGAATATAGCAAATGATTAAAATTTACGAAAAAGACCGTAGCACACGCTACGGTCTTTTTTTAGATTAGTATTTGTTATTATTGTCGTTTTTGTTCTGATTGTTATTCTGGTCATTTCTGTTTTGCTGATTTTTGTTCTGATTCTTGTTCTGCTCGTTTTTGTTCTGATTTTTATTATCCATAATAATCTCCATTCTGCTGCCCTGCGTCAGCATAATTTTTGATAAAACATCTCTTATTGCAAGGTAAAAATTCACAAGAGACTGTCATATCGAAGAGATAGCAAAAAAGTGACCTTTTTACTATTCTCCAAAAAAGATATTGAGCCGATGCTCACAAGAATATTATTATCAGAAAAACTTTTTTTATTCAAAACAAGCTTATTTTTTATCATTTTGCAATAATATATCGATAAATTCCTCGTTTGTTTTAGTATGCATCAGCATATTGATAAGTTTTTCTATAAAATCAACTGTTGTAATGTTTGAAAGTTCTTTTCTTATACTCCAAACTGCTTCTAATTCCCTTTTTGATTGTAAAAGTTCTTCTTTTCTCGTTCCTGATTTATTTATATCGATTGCAGGAAAAATTCGCTTTTCTTGTAATTTTCTGTCTAAATGCAATTCCATATTGCCTGTGCCTTTAAATTCTTCAAAAATTACATCATCCATTCTGCTTCCCGTTTCTATTAAAGCAGTAGCCAAAATTGTCAAACTGCCGCCGTTTTCAATATTACGCGCAGCACCAAAAAACTTTTTGGGTTTATGAAGCGCCGCAGGATCTAAACCACCTGATAATGTTCTGCCTGACGGCGGAATGATTAAATTATACGCTCTTGCCAGTCTGGTTATAGAATCCAGTAGCACCACCACATCTTTATTTTGTTCTACTAACCTTTGTGCGCGTTCTAAAACTATTTCTGCAACTTTCGCATGATGTTCAGGCACTTGATCAAAGGTAGAATAAACCACATCGCCTTTTATAGAACGCTTCAAATCTGTTACTTCTTCAGGTCTTTCGTCAATCAACAGGACGATTAAAGTAATTTCAGGGTGGTTTACTTCAATATTGTTTGCAATGTTCTTAATAAGTGTAGTTTTTCCGGCTTTTGGTGGAGATACAATCAATCCTCTCTGCCCTTTTCCTATTGGTGTAAGCAAATCAACCAATCTCATAGAAAAATCCTGTTGTTTTGAAGTTAAATGTATTCTTTCTTCAGGAAAAATTGGTGTTAAGTATTCAAAAGGTCTTCGTCTTATTGCTTTATCAGGTGTGTCATCATTTACATGCTGCACATAAATGAGAGCCGGAAATTTTTCCTCACCTTTTGGAGCTCTTGCTATGCCAGAAACTTTATCTCCTGTTTTCAGATTAAAACGCCTTATCTGTGTAGGAGACACATATACATCTTTTGGTGTTGATAAATAGTTTTCCCCTCGCAAAAAACCAAATCCATTTTCCGGAAGTACTTCTAATACGCCAGAAACGATATTATCTCCTTCGTTAACTGTTAATTCTTGTGTTTTTTTATTTTCTGTTTTTATTTCATTATTATTCTCAATAGCTGAAATGAGTTCGTCTTTTTTTAACTTAGCAATATTTTTAATACCAAGGGTTTTTGCAATTTCTTTTAATTCTTGAATTTTTTTTGCGGATAAATCCATAATAACGCCTCCGATATAAAAGTAGAAATTTAGGGAAAATTGTAAAGAGAAAAAAAGTTAAAGTTACCGCAGTAACTAAGCACTGCGGTAACAATAGAATAAAAAATTATTTGATTCTGTATGTAAAATTAAGTTTGTCTTCGACTGTACCTTTCTGGATTCCTGTAATAGTATCATACAAGAATTGTGAAACCTTTCCGATTTCATTATTATTGATGAGCATTTTTTCGCCTTTATAGCAAAGCTCTCCCACAGGTGATATAACGGCTGCTGTACCTGTACCAAAAACTTCTTCCAGTTTGCCATCTTTATACGCCTGAACGATTTCATCGATAGAAATGCGTCTTTCTGAAGCGTTGTAGCCATAAGCTGTAAGAACTTTTAAAACTGAGTCTCTTGTAATGCCGGGCAAAATGCTACCATTTAGAGCAGGTGTTACGATTTCATCGCCTATTTTAAAGAAAATATTCATCGCACCAACTTCTTCGATATATTTTCTTTCTACGCCATCAAGCCATAAAACTTGTGAATAGCCTTTTTCTTCTGAAACTGCTTGTGCCTTTAAGCTTGCTGCGTAGTTGCCTGCTGTTTTTGCATAACCCATACCACCGCGTACCGCACGGACATAATCATCTTCAACCCAGATTTTTACGGGCGCAAGACCATCCTTATAGTATGAGCCAACAGGACTTAAAATAACAACAAATTTGTATGTTTTAGAGGGATGAACACCTAAAGCGTTATCTGTACCAAAAATAAAAGGACGGATATAAAGGGATGTACCTTCACCTTCAGGAATCCAATCCTGATCCAACAAAACCAACTGTTTTATTGCTTCTACTGCAAATTCTTCATCAATAAGAGGAATACACAATCTATCGTTTGATTGATTTATTCTTGCCATATTCTTTTCAGGTCTGTAAAGGAAAATTTCACCGTTAGCGCCTTTATACGCTTTTAAACCTTCAAAAATTGCCTGACCGTAATGAAGAGTGGTACACGATGGCTCAATTTCAAAAGGTCCGTAAGGAATAATTCTTGCATCATGCCAACCTTTATCAATACTATAATCCATTACAAACATATGGTCTGTAAAATGTTTGCCAAAGCCTAATTCAGAAACTGCTGGTTTTGCTTTGGGAGAAGTTGTTTTTGTTACTGTAATTTCCATTATTTGTCGCCTCCAAAAAAAGTTCATTTAAAATTGTAACATATTTCTTTTTTTATGTCAATCTTTATAGAAAAAATCTAAAAGAACATTGTTATTGTACATATTTTTACAAATTGTTGATTGGTTTATGTTATTTATAAATATATTATTTGAGTTATACCCGGTAAGGATAACAACTACCGCTAAAAGCAGATAAATGACCAGTATACTTTTGATAAATCCCGCTATACCACCCAATAATTTAGCAAATTTACCAAGTATAGGTATTTTTTTGATGAAGCCA
>JAZNUA010000133.1:0-2658 GCA_045592045.1 Congzhengia sp.
GCCTCCGACTTGTTACAAACTCAGCAGGAGTGCCATAGCTATCAGACTTTCGTGTTTTTACCTCTACAAAAGCAACATTTTCACCTTTTTTTGCTATTATATCTATTTCGCCGTATTTTTTCCGATAATTCCGCTCAAGAATGCTGTATCCGTTCTTTTTTAAGAATTTGGTTGCTTCATTTTCTCCTGCCGTACCTTTATTAAAAATCATTTTTTCTCACCTAAAATTTTCTTTAAAAATGACATCCTATGCTCTTTGCAAGGACCAAATTCAAGAATTTTTTCTGTGTGGAGTTTCGTTCCGTAGCCCTTATGTTTAGAAAAACAATACTGTGGGTACTTTTTATCCAAAACCTCAAGACAATATCTGTCTCTTGCAACTTTTGCCAAGATTGAAGCTGCTGCTATCGACTGACTTTTTGCATCTCCACCAATGACGCATTCAGTGGGCAGTTCAATTCCCTGAGTGCGATTGCCGTCAATAAGCACATAGTCAGGAGTTTTTTGTAAGCTGTCAACTGCCGTCTTCATAGCGTAAAATGTTGCTTGTAAGATGTTATTCCTTTCTATATAATCAACATCTGCAAAGGCAATGGAATAGCTGATTGCATTTTCTATAATAACATCATAAAGTTTTTCTCGTTTTTTTTCTGTAAGTTTTTTTGAATCATTGATTTCTTCCATAAAAAAATCTTCGGGCAAAATAACTGCAGCAGCACAAACAGGCCCCGCCAATGGACCTCTGCCTGCTTCATCTACACCTGCTAAATATTTTATGCCTTTTTCTTTTATTTTTTCCAAGTCAAATTCGTGGAGTGTCATTACTATTCCCCCGGTTTTTCTATACTTATTTTTCCGATTTTAGTTGAACGAAATTCGTCAATTAAGATATTTGATGCTCGTAAAAAATCTATTTCGCCGCCTGAAATTACAAAACCTCTTTTTTTACCGATATACTCTACAAGCTCAAATCCCTGCATTCCTTCTGTATTTTCAAGTTTATATCGGGCACATAAAAGCTCGCGATAGTTTTCGTTTAAAAACTCTGCTAATTTACAGGCTAAAAGCTCAATATCCATAATTTCATCTTTTACCGCTCCTGTAAAAGCAAGGTGTAATCCTACCTGTTCATCCTCGAATTTAGGCCATAAAATCCCAGGTGTATCTAAAAGTTCAATGCCTGACTTCAGCCTAATCCACTGCTGACCACGGGTAACGCCAGGACGGTCGCCCACAACAGCACTCGCTCTTCCTGCCAATCGGTTAATGTATGAAGATTTGCCTGAATTGGGAATACCTGCAACTAATATTTTTATTGCCTTATTCATACCTTTTTCCCGGTCTTTTGAAATTTTATCAGAAATAGCTTTTTTAACCAGGGCTATGGATTCATTAACTCCTTTTCCTTTGGCGCAATCTGCCACACAAGCCAAAATTCCTTTTGAATTATAGAATTCTATCCATTGTTTAGATATGGCTTCATCTGCCAAGTCTGATTTGTTTAAAACGATTACTCTTGGCTTACCTTTTGTCATGTCTGAAATATCAGGATTCTTTGATGACTGAGGAATTCTTGCATCTAAAACTTCGACAACCACATCAATAAGCTTAAGCTTTTCTTCTATTTGGCGGCGAGTTTTTGCCATATGACCGGGAAACCATTGTATATTCATATAATTTTCCTCTCTTTTTTAAAATCGGCAAAGTGGTACCTCTTGTCTGATTTTTTATTACTTTATTGGACCAATCGAAGAAATTGGAAGAAATCTGAATATGGCTTTACCTATAATTTCTTCTTCGGGCACTATGCCAAAAGAACGACTGTCCGCTGATTCGTTTCGGTTGTCACCTAAAACAAAGTACCCATCTTGCTTATACACAGTTTTGCCGACTTTAAATTCACCATCTTCCACAAACTTACTGCCTGAAACATAGAGCTTGCCGTTTTCTTCTTTGACGCTTACTGCCTCTGTCCTGTGCATCTGTGCTGCAAGTGATTCATATAAAATAACGGTAATATCTGCAACCTCCCCTTTTTTTGGTATCACTATAGGAGTCGTTATCATACCTACATCCTGTTGGTGGGCTGCAATATAGTTTTCTTCTAAAATTTCATTATTTATTACAACATTGTGATGTTCGTCAAAACCAACTTCCTGAGAAGGAAGGGCAATGATTCTCTTCACTATGTGCTTTTTTACTTTTTGTATTTCTGTTTTAACGATTACAACATCACTGCTATCAGGAGTATATGCAATTTTTCTTACAATAAGGCGCTCTCCGTGATGGAGTGTGGGAACCATAGAGCGACCATCCACCTGAACTATTGAAAATAAAAATGTATTGATTATAAGTGCCAAAACAACCGCCGTTGCGATTGAAGAAATCCACTCATAAATCTCTTTTGCTACGCTTTTCTTTTCGATGTCTGAGCTTTCTATTTTAATATTATCTGTTGTAGCAAAAGAGCCTTCCTCAAAGGAAAGTTCATCTGCTACTTTTTCTTCATTTATGTCTTCAGCATTTAAATTTCTGTTATCTTCTTTCATATTATCACACCCTTTTAATAGTTCAAATGGCAAGAGTAGAAACTACTCCTGCCATCACTATCATCAAAACAATATAGAACTTAGAGTCTTTCTTTAACCTTAGCGGCTT
>JAZNUA010000134.1:0-7177 GCA_045592045.1 Congzhengia sp.
GGGTTTAGGGGTATAATTAGGACAAATTGAAAGGCGGTGGATATTTATGGACTTTTCAAATACCGAATATACCCCAATATGTAGAAAATGTATATTCTGTGGAAAGAGCGAATCGGAATTTGATAAAGACAATTGTTGGACAGAGGAGCATATTGTGCCGGAAGCACTTGGAAATGAATCATTGAAGTTGTTTAATGTTTGCAAGAACTGTAATAGTGGATTGGGAACATATGTTGACAATTATTTTGTAAATCACATGTTTCTAAAAATAATAAGACAAAGTCTTGGGCTGAAAGGACAGAGTGGAGAAGTTCCTAATGCATTTAAGGAGGGAAAAGATAAAGATGGTCACCGAATTAGAGTTGATGAGAATTATCATCCTACAACAGTTCCGTATATTGAGCAGAATGGAGATAGAATTCGAATAGTAGCATCTTCTAAAAATGAGGCGAAGGAAATGATTCAAAAAAAACTTTCCAGAATGAAGATGTCGGATAGTGTAATACAGGAAGCTTTGAGTAAAGTTGATGAGATGGAAAGTCATTTCTCTCAGCCAGAGATTCAGTATGATGCAACTGTAGAGTTCAACAGATTTTATCTGGAAGCACTAAAAATAGCTTTTGAATATGCACTATATAAATTTGGTGATAAGTATTTAAAGGATAGTCGCGCAATGGAAATTCAAGAACATCTTAAGAACGCTATTGAAGGAAAAATGAAGAAAGAATGTACAGAGTTTTTAGGTGTATCTTTGATTCACGAAAAAATAAGAGAATCACTACAAAGTGTATGTAAGTTAAAATGCCATATACTCATGTTGCATCCAGATGCAGAGGATAAGTTAATTGCAGAAGTGATTTTATTTATGGAACCAGCTTTATCCTTTAGTGTTTTGGTTTCATACGATGCAAAACAGTTTTATAATTCAAAGCAGGCTTTGGTCGATATTATAGATATAAAAACAAATAAAGACAGAGTTTAATGATATTTTTGATGCCACTATGGAGAAATATTCTCTTTAGTGGCTATTTTTATGCAGACAAGAGGTGATAGAAGTTGAACATTAAAAAGGTGGATGACAAGCCTATGGTCATTCATACCAAAGAAAAGGCAAAGTTGCATATTAAGCAGGAGCCGGAGGCGAAAATCAAGGGCAGGAATGTTTTGGTGGTTGATAAAAGTCCTAAAATTGCAGGAATGGATAAGGACGATAAGACAGTTATTAAAAAACCTTCTGCAAAGGAAGCTGTTAAAAATTCCATGCAAAAGGAAAAGGGTGTGTATGCACAGGTGCAGAGGGCAAAGCAGGATAGGGAAAAGGCTATCGGTAAGAAGAACAGTACAGCCAAAGCGGTAGCTTCTGCGGGTGCAATGACTGCCCTGGACCAGATGGACGGTGGAAATGAAGTCTATGAATCTTATCAGGTAGCAAGGACTCTTTCGGCTCCGGCGGAGAGTGCGGCAGATGCAGGCAGAAGGTTATACCGTTCACAGGTAGCCAAAGCTCAGGCAAAGAAGATTAAAAAGGTGCAGTCAGGGAAGAAAATCGGTAAAAAGGCTGTCAAGGATAGTGCCACAAAAACTGCGAAATATACAGCTAAAAAGGTGGCAAAAGAGGCTGCGAAAGAAACAGCCAAAGAGACGGCGAAGATTGCGGCGAAGGAAACTGCCAAAGCTACTGCGAAAGTGGTAACTACCACAGCTACGACAACAGCAGGTACAGCCATTTCTCCCGGAGTGGGTACAGCTATCGGTCTTGCGGCTGGTAGTGTTGTAGGTTATGCAGCCGATGTAGAAATGGATTATAAGGATATGAAGGCAACGAGCCGGGCAAGAAAACTTAAATTCTTTCTGGATAAGATGAATGCCGAAGAACAGCAGAAGGACAGTTTGGCGAAACTGGTCAAGGACTTGGTTGTGGGTAAAGTATCCATGATGATTAAGGCGGCGGCTCCGATTATCGGTCTTGTACTGTTGTTGCTAGTGCTTCTTGTGTCAGTAGTGGCAATTCCTGTAATAGCAGTGATAGCGGTTCTTTATAATTCTCCTTTTGCCATATTCCTACCGTCTATATCAACGGGAGATACCACGCAGAATGTACTATCAGCCTATGTGTCGGAATTTAATGGAGATATAACAACAGAGCTGAATGATTTGGAAGGCTGTGACAGGTCGGAAAAAGTCTATGTAAATTTCGGTGGGGAAGGCATACCGGATAACTACTGCGATATTCTGGTTGTCTACATGGTTAAGTATGGCGATGGAGATACTGCAACGGATATGACAGATAAGGCAAAAGAGAATCTGAAATCGGTTTTTGATGATATGTGCAGTTATACCACTTCCACAAGAACAGAGACAGATACGGATGCAGAAGGCAACGAAACAGAGGTGTCCGTAAAGTATGTAAATGTTACGCTGAAAACCTATCAGGATATGATTTCGGAGTATGGGTTTAATACGGAAGAACAGGAAATGCTTGCAGAACTTATGAAGCCGGAGAATCTTATGATGTTAGGATATTCCGGCAACAACGGAGGACAGACCATAAGCCCCGAACAGTATCAGGCAATCGTGGATGCGATTTCCGATGAAAACGGAAGGAAGGTTGTAGAGTTTGCTTTGTCGAAGGTAGGTTATCCGTACAGTCAGGAGTTAAGACACAGTGGTACACATTTTGATTGCAGTTCTCTTGCTTATTACGCATGGCAATACGCAGGCGTGGATATTGAATGTCTTGGTGCTACAACAGCAGCCTATGAAGGACAGTATTGTTATGACAATAACTGGCTTGTGGAGGCTGCCAACTCACGAATTGGTGTTGTGTACCGACAGGTACATTCACAGGACAGCATTGTGATGATAGGCAGACCGAGATAAGGTGGTGTAGTAATGGCTAAAAAAGAAAAGGTTGATTATGAAGCACAGCTTATCAGGGAGTATGAGCATTGGGAATATCTCAAAGAACATGGTGGCAGTGATCCGAATTACGATGACGGTGTCAATATGAATCTGACTCGTAACCATATCATTTATTATAAAAATGAATTGGAAGATTTATATGGTGAGGATATGAGTAAATATCCGGAAGTATATTTTCGTGAACTGCCACCGGAGGTAGAGGGACAGTATGTTGCAAGAGCAGATGAAATCAGGGATAAAGCGGTAGAAGCTCTTGAGATTTACTTGGCAGATGCTAACTTTCAATATCTGCTTTGTAACAGGGAACTGCTGAACAAAAAGGAAGCGGATAATACCTGTATTAACTATGTTTTAGGGTATGTGTCCGGTCTTGCAGGTGCGTTGAAAAGTGATGATTTAATTACTATGCGTAGACACGCTTTCAGACCGGAAGGCTATCAGGAATCCTTTGCAAATTGTGCGGAAAAGGTAAAGCAGATATTGTTGAAAAAAAGAACGGAGCAACCGGAAACCATAGGAAACGGACAAATGACTTTGTTTCAGATAGGACTTGATGTAGGGCAGTGCCGATAAGGTGCTGCCCTTTTTGGAGGTGGAAAATGAAGATAACAGAGATTGTTCTGGTAACAGAAAATTGGAAAGGTACAGAAAAGAATTGCCTGATGACGGCAGAGGATTATCTAAAATATTTAGACCTTGATAAGTTTGACAGCAGAAAAGATGTGGCAGAAGCAATGCTGGAGCTGGGAAAAACTTTCGGAGACGAAAATGAGTGGAGTGAACATTATTTTGCGGCAAATGTAACTGTTTATGCAAGGTTCTGTACGGATGATGTACAGCTTGCAAAGTTTCTCGGAGGTTTTTATAACAGTACGGATCAGCAGGTTTCATTTGATAAGGGAATGTGTTCAGGCGAATGTCTGGATAAGCTTTCTGAGCTTGGTATGGACACAAAAGGTAAGGTCAATATTGCAAATCTTTCCTATACCAAACTTTATAGAGAATTTGAGCAGGGTGAGGTACTTCGTAATTTTAACGGGCGTAGCTACCGTGTGATGGAAAAATTGTCAGAAAGGAATCTGTTATTGCAGGATGTTGTGACAGGTACTTTTATTGTGGCACAGGGCGTAGACGCATTTGCACGACATCCTCGTGGTGTTGATGCGACAGATGCAAACAGTCTGATAGGAATTGAATGGGGACAGGGCTTATATTTGAGCAGCACACCGTCCACTATTGACTTTCATCATATCAGACAGGAGTATGGGACACCGAGAATCATAGAAGATATTGATCAGTACCGTGGAATGCTGGTGGAAAGATTCCGTTTGTATAGCAGATTGGAAAAGGATGAGCTTTTGAGTGATAAGGCAAAAGAAGCCATTATGCTTGCTAATTTCGGAGAGTTTGGCACAAGCGATTTTGAGCATTTCAGAAAAGGCTTGCATGAAGGTCTTTATGACAAAGGCTTTGCAGAAATGCAGGAAAAGCAGAAAGAAAAATTTAGATAGTGGAGGATGATAGAGATGGAAAAGCAGATTACAGCAAAAGAAGTCCGTAAGGATATGGAATATCTTGTGAAACTGCTTCACAAGGAATGGGAGCGTAGCGGTAAGACAAAGGCTGCGGTTACGGTGCGTCTTGTGGATGTGCCGGAGATTGAGAAGCGTATGGCAGGTGTGATTGCGGATAAGCAGAAGCACCTTGAGAATGAGGAGCTTACCTTTAAGCAGAGCATGGAGCTTTCCAAAAACAACTTTGTTCTGCTCCGTCTGGTTAAGAAGGTGAAAAAGGCAGAGGAAAAGACTATGAAAAAAGGTCTTGATACAGAGTTTTCGGTAGAGCTTGATAAGGAAGAATACAAGCTCTTTGTGGACATTGTAGGAATACAGGAGGGTTAGATTTGGGGAAAAAGTATAAAGTGATTTATGCTGATCCGCCTTGGCAGTATAAGGTCTACTCCAAAAAGGGAGAAGGCAGAAGTGCAGAAAACCATTATCATACCATGAACATTGAAGATATACGGTCATTACCGGTAGGAGAAATCGCCGATGATGACTGTATTCTTTTTTTGTGGGTAACATTTCCCTGTCTGTTAGAGGGAATCTCTGTTATGGAAAGCTGGGGATTTACCTATAAGACCTGTGGTTTTAATTGGGTAAAGAGAAATAAGAAATCCGACAGCTTTTTTATGGGACTTGGTTTCTGGACCCGCTCCAATTCGGAAATCTGTCTGCTTGGGACAAAGGGCAGACCGAAAAGGGTATCAAAGGCAGTTGCACAGGTGTGTGATGCAAGAATTATGGAGCATAGTAAAAAGCCGGATGAAATCCGTGACAGAATTGTGGAGCTTTGCGGAGATGTACCACGCATAGAGCTTTTCGCAAGGGAAAAGTTTGAAGGCTGGGACTGTCTTGGTGATGCCATTGACGGAAAGGATATAAGAGAGGCGATATTGGAGGTGTAGGGCATGAGAGTAGATTATCAGGTCGGATTGCTATATGAGGAAGGTATGAAGCAGATTGTTTCAAGTGCTGATAACTGGAAAGCAGTATGCCGCATGACGGGCAGGCTCTACCGATATGAGTTTGACAACATTCTTATGGTATATATGCAAAGACCAAACGCAACTCTTGTTGCAGACTATGATACATGGAAAGATCCTCGTGTGGGAAGATATGTAAAGCGTGGTAGCAAGGGTATTGCAATTTTTCCGTCCAGAGCCTTAAAGCCTTATATGAGGTATGTGTTTGATATCAGTGATACCGGAGGCAGAAATACTCGTCTTACTTGGGAGCTTGATGAGAAAAATAAAGAAGCCTATGCCACATATTTAGGCAGGAAAAACGAGGACGAAAAAGAATCTGCGGAAAGTTTCTTAAAGGACTTTACAGAAAATCGAATCGGAGTCATAATGGACTCAGAGTTCGGGGAACGAATTACCGAGCTTGTGCATTTAGCAGGAATGAAAAGAATAATGGTAGATGATGAAACGCAAGAGATTACGGCAGAGGAAGCGTTAAAAAGAAGTGTCATGTATGCGGTATTTACAAGATGCGGCTTTGACATTCCTTCTGAAAAACAAGACTTTTCTTTCATTACCGCATTTAGTTCGGAAGAAGAGGTCTACCGTTTAGGATCACTTGTAAGCGATATATCCTGTGAAGTTTTAAAGAGCATTTCGAGAGAATTAACGCAGATGGAAAGGAGTATTGCTTATGCAAACGATGATTTATCAAGAGGCAGCGGACGGGATGTTGTACCCGAACCTGACATTACCACAGGAGAACATTTCCATGACCAACCTGGGCAGATTCGCAGTGAGGGCGATGGAATACCTGAAGGAGAACCACAAGGCGAGGTATCAGACCTTAGTGAGATTCGGGAAGCTGGCAGAGAAGATGCAGGAAGTGGAGAAAGAAGCCAATCAGATGATGGAAGTTTTAGAGAACGACTATCTGAAGAAGAACCCGCCGAAGAATCCACAGTCCACAATGGAGATGTGGCAGATAAGACAGCAGGCGAGGATGCAGGCAGAGGAAATCGTGATGACGGAAGTCGTACTGAAGTTTCATTAGAGGAAGCGGAGCGACAAAATCAGTTAAATAGTGAAATCAGCAGGGAGCTTGAAGAACTTGAGTCTCTCGGCAGAACGGAAACAGGAAGCTATGAACAGGCTTCCTTTTCTTTTACCTCAAATGGGGATGTAAAGATACCGGAGAAGTACACCTATGTGAAGCCTAAGACGGAGCTTGTAATCCCTCATGATTATATTCGTGAGGTGCTTTTACGGGGCAGCGGCTTTTCGCATGGCAAACGCAGAATATATGGAATATTTGACAGCGTTTCTGATCCGGGCGAGCGTGTCAAACGGATAAAGAAGGAATACGGACAGGGTGGTGCAGGCTGGCCCATAGATGGGTACGGACTGCACGGCTATGACACTTATCACGGGAAAGGACTTCGTTTTCAATGGCGTGACGAGGAGGGCGAAAAGGAAGGGTATCTGAATTGGAACGCTGTGGAGCGAGAGTTGAGTGTCCTGATTATGACCGGGGAATACTACCAGCCACCGAAAGCATTTGATGCAGATGTGGTGTCGGCGGTTTTATGGCAGGAGCCTTTGGATAAGTTTTTCAATAAGGGATTCTGGCAGAAGATACCCAACATTGCCTTAAAGGAAGTGCTTAGTAAGGACTATCCGGAAAGCAGTAAGATACAGTTTGTGGAGAGAGTATTCCAAACAGGTATGTTT
>JAZNUA010000135.1:0-4672 GCA_045592045.1 Congzhengia sp.
CCGCCACTTCATACTGTCTGATATTAAGTGCCGAAAATTCAAATGGCTTGCCTGTATCTTTCCTTATCAGATAACAAGGAAAAAACTCCCTGTCCTTTACTTTTTTAAAAAGCTCGAATGCGCAAGCCGCCAAATCTAAAATCTTAGAATAGTCCAGTTGTTCCATATAAAAATCCACGGATGACAAGGCACTATATACGATTTCTCTTGAAATCAAGGGACTGATGCCCGAAAAGCTGTTAAGCACAGCCTTGTCAACCTTCAGGCTTCCATCTTGATTTTTTAAAATTTCAACCACTTCATTTAAAGTAACTGTCAAAATATTTGCCTTGTTTTGAGTTGGAGGGCATTGATATATTAGCCCTGGCAGCACCTGACGAACAGAACTGACAGAAAAATCTACACGCTTTATGGCATCAACGATTTTTTCTGATTCATCTACCAAGATTATATTGGAGTGCCTGCCCATAAGCTCAGCTATCAGATATTTTTCACACATATCGCCAAACTCATTGCTTCCCTCAAATGTGAGCCTGATGACACGCTCAAAATCAGGCTGAACTGCCCCTTTAAACCTTGCACCTGATAAGTGTTTTCTTAAAAGCATACAAAAAAGAGGGGCACTCTCTGGACTTTTTTTCTTTTCCTCTGTAAAGCACACACGCGCGACCTGAGGATTTGCAGTAAGCCTCAGTTTTTTTCCTCCGCTCTTCCCTCCATAAAAAGAAATCATCAGCTCGTCGTTTTCTGTTTGCTGGATTTTATCCACACGAGAGCCTGTTAAAACGCTATTTATTTCATAAATAAGTGCCGCAACACTTATACCATCCATTGCCATTTTTTATTTTACATCCTTACCTATAATTTTTGTAATGTACGCTTTCGGTGTCAGTCTTTTTTCAAAACACTTAATTCCTGCAAAGCTCACAAAAAATGCCACCACACAAATCAAAACAGAAAAAATATCCGAAAGTCTTAAGTTGTATGCGACCACCACCGAAAAAATCGCCGCCAAAACAGGCACCATATATAAAACTACTGCAGCGCGAATTACATCTTTTGAGTTACTCTCAACCTTTACTGTATCGCCTACTTTTGCACCAATGGTATTTTTTGCAATACAGGTTGCCTTTGTCGTTTCACAGGCACCTGAACAGTGAGCGCAATTTTCTCCGCAGGCAGACACACGCCTGACAGAAACTGTTGCCATATCTTTATCTGTTAAAATTACTGTGCCTATATTTTCCATTTACATTTCCTCAGCTATTTTTATAATCTTTTTCAATCTGTGGTTAACGCCTGATTTTGAAATCGGAGGCTTGACAAGATCGCCCAATTCCTTCAGGTTTGCATCGGGGTTTTCCAACCTTAACTTTGCCATTTCTTCCAACGCGTCAGGAAGTGAAGAAAGACCGATTTTGTTTTTTATTTTGTTTATTGCTGTTATTTGCTCGGTCGCCGCTGCAACGGATTTGTTTATATTCGCAATATCGCAATTTGCCCGACGGGTGACCTTATTCTTCATATCGTTAAATATTTTTACATTGCAAAGCTCAAACATAGCGTCTGTTGCTCCAAAAAGCCCTAAAATATCGCAAATAACATCACTCTGCTTAATGTATAATACATACTCTGACTTTCTGGTAACGGCTTTTGGCTCAAATCCAATGTCTGTCATAATATCCGCCAAATCGCGACTTAAATCACGATAATGTGTTTTAATTTCAAAATGATAGCCGTTTTTTGGAGTTTTTACATATCCACCACCCAAAAAAGCCCCTGAAACAAAGGATGCTTTACAACAGTCGTCATGAACAACAAACGGGTCTGCCAAGAAACGCACCGTTCCCTCCTGCAAAAAACCAAGCTCTTTTAAGAAAATTTCCAGATGCTCTTTTATATCAATAGAATAAATCTTACCTGTTTTCAAAATTTCGGGTTCTAAATCAAAAAGCTCGCCCGAAAGCATAACTATCCGCTCTGCCACAACCTTGCTCTCTGTTCTCATACGAAAGAGATTTTCTCCGCCTTCAAAAACAGAAGCACCACAAAACCCCGCAATGCCTGCAAGGTGTGCCCTTATACAGCAACGGGATGTGGGAAATTCATTACATAATTCATTTTTTGTGTCTATTGTAAATGACATAGCCTTTGCCTTTCTTTTGCCTGTTATTTTGTATCGTACCAGCTTCTGCCAACCCCCATATCCACCTTTAGCGGAACACGAAGGGTTGCTGCTTTTTCCATTTCTTCACGAAGCAACACACGCACTTTTTCAACCTCTGTTTTTGGTGCTTCTATGATTAGTTCGTCGTGCACCTGCAAAATCAGCTTTGCCTCTGATTTTTCTTCTTTCAATCTGTTGTAAACATTTATCATAGCGAGCTTGATAATGTCTGCTGCGCTTCCCTGAACAGGGGTGTTTAACGCAACCCGTTCACCGAAAAGTCGAGTGTTATGGTTACTTGCTTTAATTTCAGGAATGTCACGGCGTCTGCCGAATATCGTAGTAACATAGCCGTTGTTTCGAGCAAATTCCACTGTATCCTTCATATATTTTTGCACATTGGGATAACTGCCCAGATAATCTTCTATATATTCTTTTGCTTTTTTTACACTGATTTTTAAATCCTGCGAAAGAGAAAATTCCCCCATTCCGTAAACAAGTCCGAAGTTTATAGCTTTTGCAGCACTTCTCATTTCTTGGGTAACTTCTTCTTTAGGCACATTAAACACCGTAGCTGCAGTAGCTGAATGTATGTCAAAATCCGAATTAAAGGCTTCTGTCATATTTTCGTCCTCCGCAATATGTGCTAAAACACGAAGCTCAATCTGTGAGTAATCCGCATCAATCAACACAAAATCATCAGACTTTGCAATAAACATTTTTCGCATTTCACGGCCCAACTCTGTCCTTACGGGGATGTTCTGCAAGTTAGGCTCTGTGGAGCTTATTCTGCCTGTTACGGTTACTGTCTGGTTGAAGCTTGAATGAATTTTTCCGTCAATTTTGCTTATGGCAGGAATTAACCCCTCAACATAGGTAGAATTAAGCTTTGCAATTTTTCTGTATTCCAGTATTTTTTCAACAATGGGATGTTCCCACTTTAATTTTTCCAAAACCTCGGCGTTTGTAGAGTAACCGCTTTTTGTTTTTTTAACGGCTTTTAAATCAAGCTCCTCAAACAAAACGCTTGCCAGCTGCTTTGGCGAATTTATATTAAATTCATGACCTGCATAGCCGTAAATTTCTTCTGTTAAGGTCTTTTGCTCTGCTTTTAGCTTGTCACCAAATTCTGTAAGTTTTTCTACATCTACAAAAATTCCCTCACGCTCCATAGATGCCAAAACATAAACCAGGGGCATTTCAATAGTATTAAAAAGCTTAAGGCTTCCTCTTTCCCCCATCACTTTTTCTTCATATTCACAAAGCTTTAAAACAGCAATAGCATAAGAGCCCAAATCTGTATTGTCATCATTGTCCAACATATTGTCAAATGAAATTTGCGCCCCTGCTTCTGCACTGTCGCTGAGCAATACACCTAAATAGTCAGCACTCAGCCCCTCTAAATCATAGCTTTTTCGTGACGGCTCAATTAAGTATGCACCGATTTGGGTATCGAATGTGACGGTTTTTACCTCTATGTTATGCTTTTGCATATCCGCAATAAGCTCTTTCAGATTATGAGTTGCCTTTTTATAATCACTTTCTAAAAATTCTTTAATTATTTGCTTATTTTCATAAAAATCTACTATAAAAGCACAGGTTTCGCACTTTGCCACAGCCATCTTTTCTGTTACTTTGTCGTAGTAAAAGCTTAAGCCATCATCCCATAAAAAATCTTTAAGCTTGTCCCCGGATAAACTTTCGTACTGCGCCGAAAATCCTGCTTGCTTTACTTTTTCCGCTTCCGCTGACAAGTTCATCTTCTTGATAAATGACTTAAACTCAAGCATAGACAAAATCTCATACAGGGCAGGCTCGTTGTAAGGAGCTACCTTTGTTTTTTCCAAATCTATCTCTATTGGAACAAACCTGTCAATTGTGGCTAAAGTTTTGCTAAGGTATGCGTCGTCTTTATATTCCAAAAGTTTTTGACGCACAGATTTTGTAATTGTTGCATCATCTATATTTTTATAAACGCCGTCAATTGAGTGAAAAGATGAAATCAGCGCAGTTGCTCCCTTTTCGCCAATCCCCTTAACGCCCGGGATATTGTCGGAGGAATCTCCCATAATTGCTTTTAAATCTATAAATTCTTCCGGTGTGACACCATATTTTTCAAAGACTTTTTTATGGTCATAAACCGTTGTTTCTGTGTTTCCCATTTTAGTAATTACAAGATGAATATGGGTTTTATCCGATGCTAACTGTAAGTCGTCTCTATCCCCTGTCAAAACAGAGCATATAACATTCTGTTCTTCACAAATTCTGCTGGCTGTTCCTATGATATCGTCAGCCTCATAACCTGAAAGCTCAAAAATCGGAATATTCATAGCAGAGAGCACATCCTTTAAAACGGGAATCTGCTCCCTTAATTCATCTGGCATTTTATGGCGAGTTGCCTTGTATCCGTCGTACATTTTATGACGAAATGTAGGTGCTGACAAGTCAAAAGCCGCAGCAATATAGTCAGGCTTTATTTCTTCTGCATATTTAAAGAAAATATTT
>JAZNUA010000136.1:0-2762 GCA_045592045.1 Congzhengia sp.
GACCGCTTGGCCTCCGACTTGAATCACTCTTAACTCATCCATAAGTTTAATGTGTTCTACAAGGTAATCGTACTTTTTACACTTTTCTGCATCGCCGTCTAAAATTTTACCCACATCTGCATATGTCATACGGGCGGTTGAATTTATAACTGTTTCTGCAAATCTATGGTCCACCACTCTGCCGCTTCTGTCTATTTCCATAATTACACTGAGTGCAAGTCTGTCAACACCTTGGTTGAGGCTACATATTCCGTTAGAAAGTTCAGCAGGCAGCATAGGAACCACACGGTCAGCAAGATATATACTCGTTCCTCGCTGATATGCCTCTTTATCGAGTACGCTTTTTTCAGTCACATAGTGACTGACATCTGCAATGTGAACTCCCAATTCATAATTTCCGTTATCAAGTTTTTTTACATACACTGCATCGTCCAAATCCTTAGCATCGTCGCCGTCTATGGTAATAATTTGCTCATGGCGCAAATCAAGCCTGCCTGCAATTTCATAATCATCTACTGTTTTGGACACAGTTTTTGCTATTTTGCTGACCTCATCAGGAAAATTATATCTTATGTTCTGACTTTCTAAAACTGCCGTTATATCAACACCGGGAGTTGTTATATTACCCAAGGTTGCGACTATTTTAGCTTCCGGTTTTCGCTTGTTGTCGCCTCTGACAGTTAACTGTGCTACAACCATATCGTTATCCTTTGCACCGTTTAAATTTTTGGAACGAACATAAAAATCATTACAAAATTTTTTAAATATGGGTATAATGTACCCGTTATTTCCGAACATTTCAAGACGACCCACAATTTTTTGGTCGGTGTCTTTTATTATTTTTATAATTTCTCCCTCTGCCCGTTTATTTTCATCAGGCTCATTCGTTATCCGGGCCAAAACCACATCATTGTGCAAAGCTCCGTTAACCTTATCTACAGGGATAAAAACATCTTTTCCACCTTCTGTTTCTACAAATCCAAAGCCTCGCTCATTACTGATATATTTTCCGTTTACAAGGTTCATTGCAGATAATGGAGCTATTTTTCCCTTTTTTGTTTCTAAAATTAAATTGTCCTCAATAAGAGTATATAAAAGCATATTAAACTCTGCCATATCTTGTTCCGGAACCGACAAAATTATCGCAAGTTCTTCCGGTTTTAAAGGGATTTTCATTTCATTATTTATATACGCTAAAACTTTTTCCTCTTTAGTCATCTTCTCACCTCACTTATTTATTATATGTTGTTTTTGCAATATAAAAACAAAAGCCACTCCACAAGGAATGGCTTTCATAATTCGCATAAATTACAGTTAAGTCTTATTTAGATAATATAAACAACGCTATAGAAGCCGCTAAGAATAAAATAGCAACAACAGATGTCAACTTGGACAAAATAGCGTCTATCGTTCTTCCCTTATTTTTTCCAAAAAAGGTTTCAGAACCTCCTGCTATAGCACCTGAAAGACCCTGAGTCTTACCTGACTGCAATAAAACAGTAGCAATCAATATCAATGACAATATCAAATGTACAATACGAACTACTAAACCCCATGTTCCCATGAATGCTATACCTCCAATAAGTCAAACTGACGAAGATTATTCGCCTTTAAGACCAAATTTCTTTCTGAATTTTCCAACACGGCCGCCTGTATCAACGAGTTTCTGCTTACCTGTAAAGAAAGGATGACATTTTGAACAAATTTCAACTGTAATATTTTCCTTTGTTGAACCTGTTTCGATAATTTCACCACAAGCGCACTTGATTGTTGTCTGTTTGTAATCCGGATGTATACCCTGTTTCATATATTTCACCTCTTTCGAACTAATAAATAACTATTTAACAGTGCATTTTGATTAAAAGTTATCTTTCTCCAAAATGCAACATTGAGATTATAACACATTTAATTTTATTTTGCAACAGTTTTTTTAAATTTTTTTAAGTTTTTTTGGTGGCTGTCAAAAAACGCCTTATATGTCTATGTTTTTTTCTTTTAATCTTTTTTCAACGAATGAATCATAGAACACTAGTTTCACTACTGCAATTATAGGTACGCCTATAAACATACCTAATATTCCGCCTAAAGTACCACCTATTGCTACGCCGGCGATTACAAGAAGAGGGCTTATGCCGACTCTGCCCGACATAATCTTAGGACCAATATAAACATTATCAATCAATTGCATAGCCAATATGAAAATAACTAAAATGACTGCCTGGAAAGGATTATACAGTAAAACCAACAGAACGCTTGGAACACTACCGAGCCAGGGACCAATATAAGGTATCATATTTGAAACCGCCAAAATAAAGCTTATTAACGGAGCGAAATGAACTCCTAAAGGTGTCAGAATGAAAAGTCCCAATACGAATATCACGAATGCCTGTACCAGTTTGCTCAAAATAAAATCATAGAAAATCATATTTATTTTTCTTGAACGCAACAATACATTATTGGCCCTTTCTTCACTTAACACGGCATACATGAAACGCTTCAGTTGTCTGATAATTTCTTCCTTGCCATACAGAAAGTACACAGAAACCACAATACCAAATGTCAGATTAAGAACAAATCGCGCAGAACCGCTCACGGCATTTGTCACCACACCGCCAACCTTGCTCACATCCATATTCCTGGTTGCCCATTCTGTCACAGAATCGCCTATTTGGTACAATATGCTGTTTAGTTTTTCTCTAATATCAGGACTTAAAAATTTAAAGGTGTTGTTAACCCAATTTTGAAAATTTGCAAGATATTCA
>JAZNUA010000137.1:0-6675 GCA_045592045.1 Congzhengia sp.
AACCTCCACGCTGCAGGAACAAAAGCTATGATGACGGCAGCAATAGAAGGATTGACTCGCCAGGACGGAACAAGACCGTTGCTTATTGCAGTAACCCAGTTAACCTCTACAAGCCAAGAAAGAATGGAAGAGGATATTTTAATAAACAAACCCATTGATGAGGTTGTTATGAGCTATGCAAAAAATGCTTGTGATTCAGGATTAGACGGCGTTGTTTGTTCTCCGCTTGAAGCAGGCAAGGTACACGAAACCTGCGGAAAAAGCTTTTTGACGGTTACACCGGGTGTTCGCTTTGCTGATGGTGATATCGGTGACCAGGTACGCGTTATGACACCTGCTCAAGCCAAAGAAATCGGTTCTGACTACATTGTTGTAGGTCGTCCCATTACAGCGGCGGAAAACCCTGTGGAAGCATACAGAAGATGTGTTAATGAATTTA
The DNA here is from genome assembly GCA_045592045.1 of Congzhengia sp. Classification (GTDB taxonomy): domain Bacteria; phylum Bacillota; class Clostridia; order UBA1381; family UBA9506; genus Congzhengia. The sequence continues at coordinate 440 of JAZNUA010000137.1, forward strand.
TTGATTAAGGAGATATACGATTATGGAAAAAATGATTGCTAAAGGATTATTAGACATTAAAGCGGTGTTTTTACGCCCTGAAGAACCATTCACATGGGCAAGTGGCATCAAAAGCCCAATTTACTGTGATAACAGATTAACTTTGACTGCTCCTGAAGTTCGTAATGACATTGAAAACGGACTTGTTGCAAAAATAAAGGAAAATTACCCCGATGTTGAAGTTTTGATGGGAACATCAACAGCAGGTATTGCTCATGCGGCTATTTGCGGTCACATTATGGGTATTCCTATGGGTTATGTTCGCTCAGGCAACAAAGACCACGGCAGACAAAATAAAATTGAAGGTAAGTTGGAAAAAGGGCAGAAGGTAGTAGTTGTTGAAGATTTAATATCAACAGGCGGTAGCGTTATTGAGGTTGTTGATTCTCTTCGTGAAGCTGGTGCTGAGGTTTTGGGTATTGTAAGTATATTTACTTATGGTATGAAAAAAGGCCTGGAAAGATTGGCTGCTGCTAATGTTAAAAATGTGAGCCTTTCTAATTTTGATGCTGTATGTGAGGTTGCAGCTGAAACAGGCTATATAAAGGCAGAAGATAAGGAAAGACTTATTGCCTTCCGCAATAACCCATCTGATGAATCCTGGATTAAATAATAAATAAGGAGAAGCTGCATATGAGAAGTGTAATTGATATTCTCGACCTTTCTAAAGAAGAAATAAACCAACTGATAAGCACAGCGCTGGATATTATCAAAAATCCTGCTGCATACCAGGAAAAATGTAAGCGAAAAAAGCTTGCTACGCTTTTCTTTGAACCGTCTACCCGTACAAGACTGAGCTTTGAAGCTGCTATGTACGAATTAGGAGGAGATGTCTTAGGTTTTTCTGAGGCACAGAGCTCATCAGCGGCAAAAGGTGAAAGTGTAGGCGATACAATTCGTGTTGTGAGTTGTTATGCAGATATTATCGCTATGCGTCATCCAAAAGAGGGTGCGGCAATGGTTGCCGCAATGAGCTCATCAGTGCCGATAATAAATGCAGGTGACGGTGGTCATAACCACCCTACACAGACATTAACTGACCTTTTGACAATTTACAGAGAAAAAGGCACTCTAGATAATTTGACAATTGGTCTTTGTGGGGATTTGAAGTTCGGAAGAACCGTTCACTCACTTATAAGTGCATTGCGAAGATATAAAAATATCAAATTGATTTTGATATCACCTGAAGAATTGAAGCTTCCCGATTACATTATTGACGATGTTATTATTAAAAATAACATAGAGTTTGTCGAAACAACATCTTTGGATAAATATATGAATGAGCTTGATATTCTCTATATGACAAGAGTTCAGAAAGAACGATTCTTTAACGAACAGGATTACATAAGATTAAAGGACAGTTATATCTTAACACCCGAAAAGATTGCTTCGGCAAAAAAAGATCTTTCAATCTTGCATCCGTTACCGAGAGTTAATGAAATATCAACAGCAGTAGATGACGACCCCAGAGCATGCTACTTTAAACAAGCTTTAAATGGAAAATACATCCGTATGGCGTTAATTCTTAAGCTTTTAGAGGAGGCGGAAAAATGATTATAGGGCAGATAAAAGACGGTATTGTTTTAGACCATATTACTGCAGAAAAATCAATGGAAATCTATGCGGCTTTGGAGCTTGATAAGTTGGATTGTCAGGTGGCGATAATTAAAAATGCTGACAGCAAAAAATACGGCAAAAAGGATATTATCAAGATTGATAAGGCTATTGATGTTGATTTGGATGTTTTGGGCTATCTGGATGAGCGGGTTACGGTTAATGTTATTAAAGATGGCAAATTGCATAAGCGTGAGCGTTTAGAAGCACCCAAAGAAATAAGAAATGTTATAAAATGTAAAAATCCCAGATGTATTACAACGACAGAGCAGGAGCTTCCTCATGTCTTTAAATTGACTGACAGAGAGAAGAAAACCTACCGTTGTATTTACTGTGAAAGTATGGGAAAAATATAAGAAAGAGGAAAAACAAAATGGAAAACAAAGTATTGGCAAATGTTGCTGGAAATCCCATTTACAAGAGTGAGGTTGATGAAATTGTAGCGGCATATGCATCTCGTGGCCAGAATTTAGATTCAGAGCAGGGAAGAGCTATGGTTTTAGACCAGTTAATAGGAAAAAAACTCTTGGTTTTAGATGCAAAGAAAAATTTAATGGACCATAACGCTGAATTTAAAGCAGAGCTCGAAAAAATGAAGAACGAAATGCTTGCAAACTTTAACATAGCTAAAGTTTTAGAAAAAGTAGAAGTTAAAGACGAGGAATTAAAAGCATACTATGATGAAAATAAAGCACAGTTTGTTCGCGGTGAATCTGTTTCTGCAAGCCATATTTTAGTAGATTCAGAGGATAAAGCAAAAGATATTCAGGCTCGTATAGAAGCGGGCGAGATTTCTTTTGAAGATGCAGCAAGAGAGAACAGTACTTGCCCCTCAAGTCAGAACGGTGGTGCCTTGGGAGAATTTACGCAGGGACAGATGGTGCCTGAGTTTGATTCTGCAGTGTTTTCTATGGAAGTTGGCGAGATTCGCGGACCTGTAAAGACACAGTTTGGTTACCACATCATTAAGCTCACAGCTAAAAACGAAGCAAGCGAAATAGCATTTGATGAAGTAAAACCGCAGATTAAAAACTCGTTGCTTTCAGAAAAGCGTCAGCAGACTTATGACAGCAAAATCAATCAGTTAAAGATTGTATATCCTGTAGATAAATTTTAATAAGCAAAACAAAAAAGTAAAAGCAATTTATTGCTTTTACTTTTTTGTTTTAAAAATTATTTATTTTTTCAAAAATATTCCGCATACGGGTCCTATGTGTGATGCAATCAACGGACCTACTTTGTATTCAATGACCTTACAATTAGGGAATTTTTCTTTTAATCTTTCGGTTATTTCTGCAACTTCTGCATCTAATTTTCCGTTGGGGATGTAGAATGTGGTATTATCCTGATTGGGATGACGCTCGATAGCATAGTCAAACATTTTTTTTGCGATTTTCTTTCTTCCGCGAACCTTGCCTACTGCAGAAACCATACCATCAACCAAAGATAATACAGGAACTATATCTAACATATTACCGAACACCAAAGACGCCTTGTTTATTCTGCCGCCTTTTTCAAGATATTCTAATGTGCTGGGTATGAAGTAAACTGTGTAGCTGTCCATAAGAGCCTGAATAGCCTCTTTAATTTCGGAAATTGATTTACCTTCTCGGGCCAGCTCTGATGCCTCGATAACTGCCATACCATAAGAGAAAGAGTAACCATAAGAATCATAAATTTCTACAACTGCATCAGGATTTTCTTCTAAAATCATATTCTTTGCTAAATTTGCATTATTATTTAAGCCGCTTGCCTTTGATGAAAGTGTAATAAACAGAACCTCTTTTCCTTCGTCTGTATATTTTTTCAATAAATCATAAATCTCTGCAGTTGTAGGCTGAGAGGTTTTTGGTACATCAGGCAGTTTTTCTAATAATGCGTAAAAATCATCTGAAAATGTATCAACACCCGCTAAATATTCCTTATCACCTGCATAAATTCTTAATGGAAGTACCGCTATATCATATTTTTCCTGTTGTTCTAATGTAAGGTCAGCACCTGCATCTGTAATAATTTTAATGTCTGGCATGATGAAAATCCTTTCTTATAAACTAAAGTGTGTATGTTTTTCTCCTGACGGATAATATGAGCCCCATAGAAATACTCATTGATATTATTGATGAGCCGCCATAGCTCACAAATGGGAGGGGTATGCCCGTAACAGGCAATAAACCCAGAGTCATACCTATATTTTCAAAGGTATGGAATGTAATCATAGAAGTTATTGCTGTTGTGAGTATTTTTCCCTGTAAGTCATTGGCATTTTTTGCCACAGAAAAACATCTGAAAATTAAAATTAAAAATAGTAAAACCAAAAATCCTGTACCGATTATGCCAAATTCCTCGCCGATTACAGAAAATATAAAATCGGTTTCTTTTTCAGGAAGGTAGGAAAGGGAATTTACAGCACCCCGCCCGTAGCCTTGCCCCAAAAAGTGTCCTGAGGAAAGAGCTAATTTCGAAAGATTAACCTGATAACCCGAATGTGATAAATCATAATCAGGACTTAAAAAGGCAGTAATACGGTCTTTTTGATAATCTGCTAAAAAAATCCAGATAACAGGGAGTGCGATTACTGTTGTAATTGCGGCAATGATGATATATTTTACAGATACACCTGACACAAAAAGTGACACAATCAGCATAAATAAAAATACCAACGATGTACCTGTATCATTTTGCAAAATTACCAGAAATATAATTACAGCACACTTTGTTAAAAATTTCAGCAGCTCTTTTGGAGCATTAAGGGAGTTTTTCTTCACTAAATCAGACAATTCAAAAGAAATATAAAGTGCAAAAATCGGCTTTACAAATTCTGACGGCTGCACACCGATATTTCCAAAGCGAATCCAGCTTATAGCTCCCGTTTCTTCTTTACCTATTCCAAAAGGAAAAACAATTAACAATAAAAATATGCATAATAAATATAAAGAACTATTCTGTCTCAATAAGCTATGGTAATCCCAGTAATATATGCACAGCATAATGATAAAACCAAGAATATAGCACACAGTCTGAACAGTTAATTTACGGAAATCGTCAGTTGCAGATGTAAGAGCTACATATCCTGACAGCATAATCAAGACAACCGTAAATAATATAGTGAAATCAATTGACAAAAGACCTCGTTTCAATTTACCACTCCTATTATATCATAAAAGAAAATATAAATCAAATTTTATTGTGCGTATTTTTAAAAAAAATAAACTCCCTTTGGAATCACGCCGTAGTGATTATTAGACCAAAAGGAGTTTATTAAAATTTTATAGTTTATTTATAGTACTTTTTAGCAGAATTAAAGAGGTTCATCTCAAAAGTTCCTTCTACATTCTTATAAAGCCCTGTGCCGATACGCTCGCTGTGTCCCATCTTACCGAAAACTCTGCCATCGGGAGATAAAATACCTTCAATAGCGTAGTCGGAGTTGTTGGGATTAAACTGAATATCGTTTGTGGGGTTGCCTTCTAAATCAACATACTGTGTTGCGATTTGTCCGTTTTCGGCTAATTTTTTAATCAAACTGTCAGGTGCTATAAATCTGCCCTCGCCATGTGAAATCGGAACGGTGTAAATCTCGCCAACCTTGGTTTCAGCAAGCCATGGAGATTTGTTAGATGCAATCTTTGTTCTGACTAATCTTGACTGGTGGCGACCGATTGTGTTATAGGTAAGTGTAGGGCAGGTTTCGTCTGTGTCAATTATTTCGCCGTAAGGAACCAGGCCTAACTTAATCAGCGCCTGAAAACCGTTACAAATACCACACATTAAGCCATCGCGATTTTTGAGAAGGTCGTGGACTTTATCCTTGATTTTTGCATTTCTGAAGAAAGCTGTAATGAATTTACCTGAACCATCAGGTTCGTCACCGCCTGAAAAACCACCGGGGATAAAAATAATCTGTGAGTTGTCAATCTGTTTTGCAAAGTAATCAACCGATTCAGAGATACCCTTAGCTGATAAGTTTTTGATTACTATAATTTCCGGGTCTAAGCCTGCACGAGCAGCTGCTTTTGACGAATCGTATTCGCAGTTTGTACCTGGGAATACAGGAATCAATACCTTCGGCTTTGCCACCTTAATAGAAGCAGATGTTGCCTTTGCATCAGGATAAGAAAGGTCAGGTAATTTTTTAATTTCTTTTGTAATGTTGCAAGGATATACAGGTTCAAGCTTTTCTTCATAAATTTTTAAAAGTTCACACAGGCAAAGCTTATCATCTTTATAAGTAATAGCTTTGTCATCGGTTGTTGTGCCTAATTTAATGCCTACATCTATGTCCTCTGATAATTCTAAAATAAATGAACCATAGTTGTAACCGAAGATGTCATTATAAGCAATGCTGTCTTCGTAACAAAAGCCTAACTTGTTACCGAAGCACATTTTCATTATCGCTTCAGCCACACCGCCGTAGGTGGGAGTGTATGCCGCTAAAACCTTGCCGGCTCTTTTCAGCTCTGAAACCTTTGTATAGAGCTCTTTTACAGAAGATGTAACAGGTAAGCCGCTTTCGTCATATTCCGGTTTTAAGAAAACAACCTTGCTGCCTGATTTTTTAAATTCAGGAGAAATGATATTGTCAA
>JAZNUA010000138.1:0-16609 GCA_045592045.1 Congzhengia sp.
TGCTGACTTTGTAGCTGATTTAAGAGCACCAACACCTTCAGCAGCAGCAGAACTTGCACAAGCAGATACTTACGAAATAAAAACAAAATTACAAACATATGAGAATAGATATAAAAATGCATTAAAAAAGAAAATAGAATATATGAAATTAAGATATAATAATATGAAAATGGATAATTTTTACATTATTGAATATAATCAACATTCAGATTGGAGATTTAATTATGGAAATGCAAATTCAAGACTTAGTTTCTGCCATAAAAAAAGAGGGCGTAAGCGCCGCCGAGACAGAAGCTGAAAAAATACTTAATGACGCTAAAAAGCAAGCGGAAAATATAGTGTCTAAGGCTCATGCTGATGCAGAATCCATTATGAAAAAAGCAGAAGCCGAGATTAACACAATGAAAGAAAGCGCAAAAACCTCAGTAGAGCATGCAAAACGAGATGCAATGCTTTTTTTCAGAAAATCTGTACAGACCGAATTTGAAAATTTGCTTTATGCTGATGTTTCCCGTACAGTAAAAGAAGAAACTCTCGCAAAGCTTATAATTGCCGCACTACAAGGAGAGAATGCAGATGACTACATTGCCGAAATTTCAGAGGTTACCGAGGGACTTAAAGGCGAGCTTAATGCAAAAATTCAATCAGGGCTCGTAATAAGAGCCAATCCTGCTGTACGGATAGGTTTTCGTTTGGTACAAAAAGACGGTTCAGGATATTTTGATTGTTCAGACGAAGAACTTGAAAAAATGCTGCTGCCTTTTTTCCCTGAAATAACCTTTTAAGTGAGGTATACAGATGGCTTACTATTATTTAATATCAGGCTTGCCTATGCTGAAAGCGGATGGAGATATGCCGATAAGCTACAGTGAGTTCTTGGCCATGTGCAAGGACAATGTAAGTGCTTCAAAATACGAGATTTTAAAGGATTTATCTGTTACATCAGGCAGCGGTCCTTTATTTTGCAAATGGGCAGAGTTTTACAACGATTTTAAAGAGGAATTGACATATCAGAGAAACATTAGGTTAGGCCAAAAAACTCGTGTGCCAAATCAAAAAGACGAAAGTGTATCAAAAATCATAGCTCAGGCGATGAACAACAAAAATCCTCTTGAGGCAGAAAATATGCTTCTTGCTTTAGAATTTCAGAAGCTTGATGAATTTATCGGCACACATTATTTTGATGATTACGCCCTTATGGGATATGCTCTTAAATTAAAACTGCTTGAACGAAAAACAAGCTTTAAAAAAGAAAGCGGAAAGCAAGAATTTAATCGCATTATAGATAATTTGGAGAAGCAAATTATGAATATGGAACAGGAGTGAAATAAATGGAACACATAACCGGAACAATAAAAGGTGTAAACGGAAACCTTGTGTCCATCCGCATAGATGGTTCTGTTAAAAAGAACGAGGTAGGATATGTGCTTGTTGGGGAAAAACATTTAAAAGGCGAGGTTATCCGTATAAATAACGGAATTGCAGATATGCAGATTTACGAAATGACCGACGGAATACAGGTTGGCGACAAGGTTGAATTTACAGGCGAGCTTATGAGTGTAGAGCTTGGCCCCGGACTTTTAACACAAGTTTTTGATGGACTGCAAAATCCCCTGCCTGAGCTTGCTCAGCATTGTGGATATTTTTTAGAGCGTGGTGTCTATTTAAACGCTATTCCGGATAAAGACTGGGAGTTTACACCCAGAGTTTCAGCAGGCGATATTGTACGAGCTGGCGATACCTTAGGAACTGTACCTGAAGGCATTTTTGAACATAAAATAATGGTGCCTTTCAATTTGTCTGATGAGGACTGGACCGTTGATTCCATAGTAGAAAAGGGAACATATAATGTGAGACATGAAATAGCAGTCATAAAGGACGGAAAAGGAAACACGAAAAATCTTACTATGGTGTTTACCTGGCCCATTAAAAAGCCTATTACCTGCTATGAGCAAAGATTAAAACCTGATGAGCCTTTGATTACAAAAATCCGTTGTATAGATACATTTCTTCCTATTGCAAAGGGCGGAACATTCTGTGTTCCGGGGCCGTTTGGTGCGGGAAAAACCGTGCTTCAGCATATGGAAGCAAAGAACTCAGAGGTTGACATCGTAATTATTACGGCCTGCGGAGAGCGTGCCGGTGAGGTTGTTGAAGTTTTAAAAGAATTCCCTGAGCTTACAGACCCACGAACAGGCAGAAGTCTTATGGAAAGAACGATTATTGTCTGCAATACTTCATCAATGCCTGTTGCTTCTCGTGAAGCTTCTGTTTATACAGGAATTACCCTGGCTGAATATTTTCGTCAGATGGGATTATCCGTTCTTATGCTTGCAGACTCAACTTCCCGTTGGGCACAGGCAATGCGTGAAATGAGCGGACGATTGGAAGAAATTCCGGGTGATGAAGCATTCCCTGCTTATTTGGAATCTGTTATTGCATCATTCTATGAGCGAGCGGGCAAAGTTAAGCTAAACAACGGCGAAATTGCATCTGTTACAATAGGCGGAACTGTATCCCCTGCAGGAGGCAACTTTGAAGAGCCCGTTACACAGGCAACATTAAAGGTTGTAGGTGCTTTTCACGGACTTTCAAGAGAGCGTTCTGATGCCAGAAAATATCCTGCAATTCACCCCATTGATTCATGGTCGAAATATAGCGGTATTGTAGATAGCGAAAAGGTGGGCAACGCCCGAAATATACTTGTAAGAAGTACAGAGATCAATCAGATGATGATGGTTATAGGAGAAGAAGGTACATCAGCAGAGGACTATATAATCTACCAAAAGGGAGAACTTTTGGACTCTGCATACCTGCAACAAAACTCTTTTGACCCGATAGATGCTGCCTGCAGTCCCGAAAGACAGGTTCGTGTATTTAATGTGTTGTACGAAATTATAACAAGAAAATACACCCTGACTGACAAAAACGAAATTCGTATGTTCTTTAATGAGTTGCGTCAGCAACTTCTGGACTGGCACACCATAGAATTTGAAACAGAAAAATTCGATATGCAAGAAGAAAATATAAAGAAGCTTTATATGTCAAAGGCTTGCAATTAAGAGGTGGATTATGCAGAAAATATACACAAAAATTGAATCGATAATAGGTAATGTTATTACCGTCAAGGCAACAGGTGTCCGCAACGGCGACTTGGCTTTGGTGGGAAAAAGCTACGCCAATGTTATAAAGCTTTCGGGCGACATCGTTTATTTGCAGGTTTTTGCAGGCACACAAGGCGTAAGCACTACGGATTCTGTTAAGTTTTTGGGCAGGCCGATGATGGTTTCTTTCTCTGAACATCTTTTAGGCAGAGTGTTTAACGGTGCAGGCGTTCCCAGAGATAACGGCCCTGCTTTAAATGAAAATATGATACCAATCGGAGGTCCCTCAGTAAACCCTGCAAAAAGAGTCGTACCTAAAAATATGATTAGAACAGGTATTCCTATGATTGATGTGTTTAACACACTTGTAGAAAGTCAGAAGCTTCCGATTTTCTCATCATCAGGAGAGCCGTACAATGAGCTTTTGGCTCGTATCGCTATGCAGACAGAGGTAGATGTTATTGTCCTCGGCGGTATGGGACTAAAATATGACGACTATCTGATTTTCCGTGATACCCTGGAAAAAAGTGGTGCTATGGGCAGAACTGTAATGTTTGTTCATACGGCGTCAGACCCTACCGTTGAATGTACACTCGTTCCCGATATGGCACTGGCAGTGGCTGAGCAGTTTGCTCTTAACGGAAAAAAAGTTTTGGTATTGCTTACTGATATGACAAACTACGCCGACGCACAGAAAGAAACTGCCATCACTATGGAACAGGTGCCCTCAAACAGAGGTTATCCCGGAGATTTATACAGTTGCCTTGCCGCACGATACGAAAAGGCGGTTGCTTTTGAAGGGCTTGGCTCTGTTACGATTTTGGGCGTTACGACAATGCCGGGAGACGATGTAACACACCCTGTTCCCGATAACACAGGCTACATCACAGAGGGACAGTATTACCTTAAAGGCGGCAGGATAGAACCATTTGGTTCTCTGTCCCGTTTAAAGCAAAATGTCAACGGTGAAACACGAAATGACCACAGAGCACTGATGGACTGTATGATAAAGTTGTACAGTGCCTACAAGGAAACTTTAGAGAAAAAGTCTATGGGCTTTTTAATGAGTGATTGGGACGAAAAGCTATTAAAATATGGTGAGTTATTCGAAACAAAGCTTATGGATTTGCGTGTTAATATTCCGTTGGAAGAAGCTCTTGACTTAGGTTGGGACATTTTGGCAGAATGCTTTGAGCCCAACGAAACAGGTCTCAAAACGGCTCTTATAAAAGAACGCTGGCCCAAGGACCTGAATAACGATTGATAGGCGGGGCAATGATATGGCAACTGTAAAATTAACAAAAAATGAATTAAAAAAACAAAAAGATAATTTAAAACAGTTTGAAAGATATCTTCCCACTCTGCAACTAAAAAAACAACAGCTTCAAATGGTTATAATGAAGGTCACATCAGAAATCGAACAAAAAGAATCCGAATATAAAAAAATGGTAGACGGACTTGACGATTGGGTTGCGGTTTTTTCTGAAAATGCTTATTTTTCGGAAGATTTAAAAATAGAAAATTTAGTAAAACCCAAAAATGTTATTTGTACAGACGATAACATTGCAGGAGTCATAGTTCCTGTTTTTCGTGAACTTACATTTGAAGAAATTTCTTATGATGTGGCTGATTATCCACTTTGGGTTGACGAAGCACTTGTCCGTATGAGAGAAATTGCAAGGCTTAAGGTTTTAGTAAAAACCTTAAACAAACAGATTGATTTGCTGAATCGTGAGATGCGTTCCACATCTCAGCGGGTAAATTTGTTTGAAAAGGTAAAAATTCCCGAAGCAAAAGAAAACATACGCATTATAGAAATACATCTGGGCGACCAGCAAACAAGTGCTGTTGTACGGGGAAAAATTGCAAAAAGCAAAAGTCAGGGGGCGGCAATATGATTGAAAAGATGAAAAGGGTTTGTATTGTTGCTCAAAACAATCACAAGGAAGAATTGCTTGCAGGTCTTCGCGATATGGGAGTTTTGCATATTGCAGAGAAAAAATCGGCAAATTCGGCGTTGCTTGAGCGGTTAACTATGATATCGAAGCTTATGCTTGAGCTTAAGGATTATTCAGGCGAGGGAGAAACAGAAGAAATTCTTTCAGATGAACAATTTGAAAAAACATACAACGACTCAATACTCGCTCTGGACAAAAAATCATCACTTGATGCAAAAATCACAGAACTATCCTTAGAGCTTGACAGGCTAACCCCTTGGGGAGATTTTGATTCCGATGATATAAACAGCCTGCCCGAAAATTTGGATTTACATTTTTACAGACTTGATAAAAAATCATATAAAACTATTTGTCAGGATGATACTGTGCAGTTTATACATCTGGCGACAGTTGAAAAAATGGAAACTGTTGCGGTTTTAGGAAAGCTGGGAGAAACGATAAATGCTGTCGAGTTTGTTGTTCCAGAAAAAGGACCTGTTCAGTTAAGAGGTGAAATAGAAAAATTAAAAGCTGAGCTATTTCAGTGTGAAAAAACTCTAAAGCACGCCGCAAAGCACCTAAAAAGCTACTCATCAGCCCTTTTAAAAGCGGAAAATGATGCAGAATACTCCTCCGTAGGAGAAACTTTAGAAGGTGACGGAAAGTTAACTTGGATTAGCGGATATATTCCCGAATCGGAGGAAGAAACTTTTATAAAAACTGCAAAAGAGCAAAACTGGGCGTGGGTAATCAATCATGTTGAGGACGACGATGCCAATGTCCCCACAAAAATCCGTTACGGTAAGCTAACAGCTTTAATAAAACCCATATTTGACATTTTGGGCGTTGTGCCCGGATATAAAGAATACGATATTTCCTTCTGGTTTCTGGCGTTTTTTGCATTGTTCTTCGCTATGATAATAGGCGATGCAGGATATGGAGCGTTGTTCTTACTTGGAACGATTATATTTAATATAAAATCAAAAAAAGTTACAAATATCACTCTGCTTTTGTATTTACTGTCAGGTACAACAATAGTCTGGGGTGCAATAACAGGCACATGGTTTGGATTTGAAGAGGCTATGCAGGTGCCGTTCTTAAAATCACTGGTTATCCCAGGATTTGCAAACTATCCCCAGTATTTCAACACAGAAAGCGGTGCCGTTCAAAACAATGTAATGAAGTTTTGCTTTAGCATAGGTGTTATTCAGCTGGCGCTTGCGTGCATTATGAATATAAGGCGTAAGCTGACCGAAAAAAACTTAAGCTGGCTCAGCGATGTGGGCTGGTTGTTGTCAATATCTGCACTGTATTTTTTGGTTTTAAACCTTGTAATAGGCGAAAGCATAAATATGGCTGCAGTGGGCGGAATTGTGGGCATAGGTTTTGTAATGGTAGTGCTTTTTGGCGGTATGGAGCCAAAAAAAACCTTTTCTCAAGGGCTTAAAGCAGGACTTGGCGATACCTTTACAATCTTTTTAAATACCATTTCTGCATTTGGCAATCTTATGAGTTATATCAGACTTTTTGCAGTGGGTATGGCATCATTGGCTATTGCACAAAGCTTTAACGATATGGCATCAGGTTTTTCCGGCGCCTTGGTTGTTGTAGGAATTGTGATTATGGTAATAGGTCATCTTTTAAACATAATAATGGGCTTTTTGTCTGTTGTTGTCCACGGCGTAAGACTGAACTTGTTAGAATTTTCAGGTCAGTTAGGTATGGAGTGGTCAGGGATATTATATAAACCTTTCCGCAAGAAAGAAAAACAAAACAAACAATAAAAATGATAATAAAGATATAATTAGGAGGACATTATGGAACTACAATTTATTGGTATGGCATGCGCATTGGGATTATCTGCTATCGGCTCAGCTTTTGGTGCAGGTTTTGCTGCAATGGCATCAGTAGGCGCTTGGAAAAAATGTTACGCAAACGGAAAACCCGCCCCTTTTATGATGGTTGCTTTTTCGGGTGCACCGCTTACACAGACAATTTACGGATTTTTGCTTATGAACTTTATCCGCAGCGCTTTTGCCTCAGGTGCTTCTGCTACACTCTGTATGTTTGTGGGAATATTTGCAGGACTTGCTATCGGTTTGTCAGCTCTTTTTCAGGGCAAGGTTGCTGCCTCTTCTGCCGATGCTTTGGGCGAAACAGGCAAGGGTACAGCAAACTACTTTATTGTAATCGGTATCGTTGAAACAGTCGCACTGTTTACACTTGTTTTCGGATTGCTATTGCTGCAATAATTGCAAAATTTACAATAAAAAAACCCTCAGGGAGTTTGTATCCTTGAGGGTTTTTGTGCGAGTATCTTTCAAAGTAGAGCCATTGTTATTTCTTTGGTAAATCCAATAGATAATCCGCCGAAATGCCGAAGAACAGGCAAAATGCACGAATGTCATCTATTGAGGGTTCATATTTATTGTTTTCAATATAAGAAATTTTGCGTTGGGTCATATTTACGAGCTTTCCCAACTGTACTTGAGTCAGGTCACGGTCTTCTCTCAGGTTTTTAATCTTTTCGCCTAAGGTCAATCTCATACTTACCACCTCTGTTAAATATTATCATAGACGCAAAATATCTATTGACTTTTAGACATAAAGCGTCTATAATAATTTTGTAAGCACAAAACAAAATTATGCAAAAGGAGAAGAAGTATGAAAAAAATCATTAGTATTTTATTGTCGGTAGTTATGGTTTTATCCATGTCTTTAGTAGTTTTTGCTGAAAGCGAAAAAGAAACAGCAGCGTCAGAATTAGAAAAATATGGAATTGTAAGAAGAAATCATCTAGGTCAGTTAACAGTTGAGGGTCCCGTAACACGAGCCGAAATGGCAAAAATGCTGGTACTTATGCTAGGATTAAGTCCCAACAATGAAAGGTGTGAATTTACAGATGTTCCTGACGACCATTGGGCGTATAGCTTCATTGCACGGGCGTCTGCATTTGGAATTGTCAACGGAATGGGCGACGGAACATTTTTGCCTGATGAACAAGTCACATACCAACAGGCGATGAAAATGTTAATTTGTGCTTTAGGCTACAGTGTGGATGCTGAGCATAAGGGCGGATATCCTCACGGATATGTTATGACGGCGATGAATTTAGGTCTTGCGCCAAGTAAGGCATCAATGTTAGAAAGTGCAGACAGAGGGAACATTATGATAATGCTTGCAAAAGCTTTGGATATACCTGTGATGGTGGCAGTGGAGGAAGAACATAAAACTATCTACAAGGTGCTAAACGGCGAGGATGGCGAAAGATTTGTCACAATAAGAACAAGATTAGAATGATGCTATTTTATACAAAAACAAACGGAAAGCTATTGCTTTCCGTTTGTTTTTGTATAAGCTATGCTATGCATTTTTATTCTAAATAATCCTTTAATTTTTTGCTTCTTGAGGGATGACGGAGCTTACGAAGCGCTTTTGCTTCAATCTGTCTGATACGCTCACGGGTAACATCGAACTCCTTGCCAACTTCTTCTAATGTTCTTGCTCTGCCGTCTTCTAAGCCAAAGCGCAGCTTTAACACCATTGATTCTCTGGGAGAAAGAGTGTCTAAAACATTGCCCAGCTGCTCCTTTAATAACATAAATGAGGCAGCCTCAGACGGAGCAGGTGCATCTTCATCGGGTATAAAATCGCCTAAGTGGCTATCTTCTTCTTCGCCTATGGGAGTTTCTAAGGAAACGGGCTCTTGAGCGATTTTCATAATTTCACGAACCTTGTCTATTGACATATTAAGTTCTTTTGCGATTTCATTGGGATGAGGGTCGCGACCTAATTCCTGAACTAACTGACGGGAAACTCGGATAAGCTTGTTGATGGTTTCCACCATGTGAACGGGGATACGAATTGTTCTTGCCTGGTCGGCGATAGCGCGGGTAATAGACTGACGAATCCACCATGTTGCATAGGTGCTGAATTTATAGCCCTTTGAGTAGTCAAATTTATCTACCGCTTTAATAAGACCTAAGTTACCTTCCTGAATAAGATCAAGGAACAACATACCACGACCAACATATCTTTTTGCTATTGAAACAACAAGTCTCAAATTAGCTTCAGCCAAACGCTTTCTTGCATTAACATCGCCATCGGACATGAGCTTTGCCAATTCCATCTCCTGTTCGGCATCCAATAGAGGAACTTTACCAATTTCCTTTAAGTACATTTTGACATGGTCGTCAATAGATACACCTTCGGCGGAAGAAATTTCCATAACTTCTGCGGCTACATCCATTTCTTCTGTGGGCTTTATATCCTCTAATTCTTCTTCAATTTTTTCTAATTCTTTTTCCATATCGGCAACGACTTCGATGCCATCTTGCTCTAAAGTTTCATAGATTTTTTCTATCTGCTCTGTTTCTAACTCCATATCGCCTAAGGCTTCTGTAATTTCTTTATAGGTCAAAACGCCGTTTGATTTACCTCTTACTGTTAGCGAAGCTATTGAATCCAACATTTTCTGTTCTACTTCTGTCAATTTAATTTCTCCTTTCGAGCCTGATTTATAAGCTCATTTATTTCATCCACTTTGCCTTCCTTGGCGAGTTGGTTAATTTTTTCGTTAAGGTTTTGTTTTTTTATTTTGTCTACGATATCCTTTACAGCGGTTTGAGCATCGCCGATGTGCTCTTTATAAAGGATTTCTGCAGCAAGGGATTTGATGCTTTCGGGAACAAAAGAAAGAAATGCGCCCGCATCACTCGATTCGTTATCCTTTTTAAATTTTACAATTTCAGAGAAGAGCTGTCGGTTATTCTCATCTGAAAGCTCGTCCAGAGAAATCTGTGAGATTACAAATTTAAAGGCGGATAAATTGAAAAACATAACATTCAAAAGCATTCTTTCTGATTTGTAAGTCGCAGACAAAGCAGTACCACCTCTTTTTTTGTAATCTGTTTGGAGTGTTGACTGCACATCGCGAAGAGCTTTTTTGTAGGTTTTTCTGTTTTTATCATATACGATTTTATTCACCTGTGCGGTGATTGAATCCGTTGATATATCAGTTTCTGCGGCAATCCGTTTTATAAAAATTTCCCGCTCTACTGCATTGTCGTTAGCGGCAAGGATTTCTGCTGCTGCGTTTATAAATTCTACTTTTTCAGTTGACTCGACAAGATTATATTTTTTTCTGATATTTAGGATTTTATACTCAGTAGGAGATAGAGCTGCAGCAATGACTTTTTTGAAACTCTCAGCACCTTTTTTTCTCAAAAATTCATCAGGGTCTTTTGCATCCTTGTAGGAAAGCACCTTGAGCTTTACACCGACGGCAGAAAGGGTTTCTATGGCTTTTTCTGCTGCTTTTTCGCCTGCTTCGTCGTTGTCATAGCATATATAAATCAAAGGAGCGTACCTTTTCAAAAGCTGTGCCTGCTGATCCGTCAATGCAGTACCTAACCCTGCCACTGCGTTAGGAAACCCAAAGGTATACAAAGACACCGCATCCATATTTCCCTCAACAAGAATCAAACCGTCTTTTGCACTGTATTGCTTGGCAATATTAAGCGAAAAAATATTGCTACCCTTATGAAAAACAGGGGTTTCGGGAGAATTCATATATTTTGCTGGACTGTCGTCTAAGGCTCTGCCTGAAAAAGCTATAACATTACCCCGTACATCGATGATAGGAAACATAAGGCGGTTTCTGAACTTGTCGTAGATATTGCCTTTTTCGTTTCGTACTGCTAATCCCGCTTCCACAATATCTTCATTTCTAAAACCGTTTTCCTTTAAATAGTCCACCAGATCAGACCATGATTCACGGGCATATCCTATACCGTATGTGCTGATAATGTCACGCTTTAATCCGCGTGAGAATGCATACTCTCTGGCGTGTCTTGCATCGTCATGGGACAAATTCATAACATAGCGTTTGGCTGCGAGCTTATTCATTTTCAAAATATTTTCCCGCTTGTCGTGTCGCTTCTGTATTTCGGGGCTGTAGATTTCTTCCTCCAAAGTTACACCTGCACGCTCGGCCAGAAATTTTATGGTGTCAACAAAATCCAGATTTTCGATTTTCATTATAAAATCTATAATGTTACCGCCTGTGCTACAACCAAAGCAGTAGAACAGCTGCTTGTCCGAACTGATGTGAAATGAGGGAGTTTTTTCTCGGTGAAAAGGGCAAAGACCCACATAGTCTGAGCCGTTGCGCTTCAGTGTTACATAGTTTGATGCAATATCAATAATGTCGGAACGATTCAAAACCTCATCTATTGAGCTTTGCAAAAATTTTGGCACCAAACCACCCCTCTTTAATATCTTCTATATATTTATTCGACAAAAATTCTTATATTCCTTTAATTTTTTAAAAGAGTTGTGTTCTCAAGCATAATAGAATAGGATACAGCATTCATACTGCATCCTATTTCGTATCTGTCTAAAATATTTTTTATTTTCAACATTATCTACGGACATTGATATGAAACCTTATACAACTCCCTGAGCTATCATAGCTTCGGCAATTTTCATAAAGCCTGCAATATTGGCACCTGCAATAAGGTTATCCTCCATACCGCAATCCTTAGCTGCTTTTTGTACATTGTTGTATATTGTTTTCATGATGCCATGGAGCTTTTCGTCAACTTCATCTGCTGACCATGAAAGACGCATTGAATTCTGGCTCATTTCTAAAGCCGAAACGGCAACTCCACCTGCGTTAACTGCTTTTGACGGAGCAACTACAACGCCATTTCTTAGCAAATATTCTACTGCCTCTGCTGTTGTAGGCATATTAGCAACTTCTATGTAGTATTTTACGCCGTTTGCAACGATTTTTTCAGCATCTGTAAGCTGAACTTCGTTCTGTGTAGCACAGGGCATAACAACATCCACTTTGACACTCCAGGGCTTTTCGCCGGGGAAAAATTTAGCTCCGAATTTATCTGCATAATCCTGTACTTTGTCACGACCTGACGCACGCATTGTGAGCATGTAAGCTGCTTTTTCTTCAGTGATTCCGTCTTCATCGTAAACATAGCCATCAGGACCGGAAATGGTCAATACCTTACCACCTAACTGGTTAATCTTTAACACTGCACCCCAGGCAACATTACCGAAGCCTGAAACAGCAAAAGTCTTGCCTTTAATATCCTCACTATAACGCGCTAAAACCTCACTTGCAAAATAAACAGCGCCGTAACCTGTTGCTTCGGGACGAACCAAGCTGCCTCCGTAAGAAATACCTTTACCAGTTAATACTGCATTGTCAAAGTTGTTGCAGATTCTCTTGTATTGGCCGAATAGGTAACCGATTTCTTTTGCGCCAACACCGATATCGCCGGCGGGGACATCAATATGAGGACCGATATGACGGTATAACTCTGTCATAAATGACTGACAAAATCTCATAATTTCGCCATCAGACTTGCCTCTGGGGTCGAAGTCTGAACCACCTTTACCACCGCCGATAGGAAGACCTGTCAATGAGTTTTTGAACATCTGTTCAAATCCTAAGAACTTTACAATACCTAAATAAACTGACGGATGGAAGCGCAAACCACCCTTATAAGGTCCGATTGCACTGTTAAACTGTACACGAAAACCACGGTTTACCTGAGCGTTACTATTATCATCTACCCACGGAACTCTGAAAATAATTGTTCGTTCGGGTTCAACTATTCTTTCTATTAGACCTAACTTTTCGTATTCGGGATGAGCGGCAATCACAGTCTCTAAAGATTCAAAAACTTCTTTTACTGCCTGTAAAAATTCCGGTTCGTTAGCATCTCTCTTTTCAACATCTGCATAAACTTTATTGAGATATTCACTTTTAAACACATATATCGCCTCCAAAAAATTAACTCAATCGAAAAAGTGAAACACACTATCATATATTGATTAAAACATTATATCAAAGCGAAAAACCAAAGTCAATAAAAAACCAGATATTTTAGCAGGTTTTTTATGCCAAATAAGGTCATTCGCAAGTGCCAATCAGATAAAAAATGCGAGCTGCATCATAAGGATGCAACTCGCATTTTGGAGCTGGAGATGGGACTTGAACCCACGGCCTGCTGATTACGAATCAGCTGCGCTACCAACTGTGCCACTCCAGCAAGTCAGATTACTTAGCTATTATACTATAAAGTTTTTTTTGTGTCAACTACAAAACAATATTTTAATCAAAAAACAAATCCAAAAATCTTGACATTTTTTTGGGTAGGATTTATAATTAAGAATGCGATTGTTAGCACAGAAAGGCTCATATTTATGCTGATATTTTTGAGTGATATGTTGAGCTAAAGGAAGTATATATTTTGTGTCAAAATCGCGTTAATCTAAAATAAGAATTCATAATATATAAAAGGAGCATCCTATGAAACGCACAAAACTAAAAGATAGAATATTACCCAAATACACAAAGGGAGAAGAAATTTTCAATATGACAACACACATAGTGGGAGGCGCTTTGGGCGTTGTAGCGCTTGCTCTGTGTGTTATATTTGCAGCAATTCATAAAAATGTATACGGAGTGGTATCAGGCGCTATTTACGGGGCAACAATGATTGTTTTGTACTCTATGTCAAGCATATACCACGGGCTTAGCCCGAATTTAACGGCAAAAAAAGTTTTTCAGGTTATAGACCACTGTTCGATATTCTTGCTTATAGCGGGTACATATACACCTATTACACTGTGCTCAATACGGGAATATTCTGAATGGTTAGGCTGGACAATTTTTGGCATAATTTGGGCTTTAGCTATACTTGGAATAGTTCTAAATTCTATTGATTTAAAGAAATATAAGGTATTCTCTATGATATGCTACCTCGGTATGGGTTGGTGCATTATTGTTGCGGCAAAGCCTGCCTGGTCAGCTGTCGGTGCTTTCGGTATGAATATGATTTTAGCAGGGGGCATTCTTTACACAATAGGGGCAATCTTTTACGGTTTTGGAAAAAAGAAAAAATACATTCATTCTGTCTTTCACATTTTTGTGGTTTTGGCGAGTGTTGTGCATTTTCTTAGCATTTTGCTTTTTATAATGTAGGAGAAAAATATGAGATACGCAATTGTTGACACAGGGTCAAACACTATAAGAATGTCAATATATGAATACGAAAATAACAATCTGAACGAGCTTTTTACTGAGGCTGTTTTTGCAAATCTGGCAGGATATATCATAGATAATCGCTTGACGGATGAGGGAATTGTAGCTTGTTGCGATGCAATAATGCAACACAAAAAAACTGCACAAAAATACAATGCTGAATTTTATGTTTTTGCGACCGCTGCAATAAGAAATGCAGAAAATACCGAAGAAATAATTAAAAAAGTCAAAGAAAACACAGGCATAACATTGAAAATTTTATCGGGAGAAGACGAAGGTGAATTGAGTTTTCTGGGGGCTTATGAGGACTTTTTGACATCGGACGGAATAATGGCGGATGTAGGTGGCGGAAGCAGCGAAATCATCGCCTTTTCTCAGGGGAAAATACAGGCAATTCAATCAGTTCCATTAGGGTCGCTTGCAGCGTACAAAAAGTTTGTTTTTGATGAAATTCCGACGCTACAGGAAGTAAAAGACATTAAAAATGCAATTAAATCACATTTAGAAAAGAACGAGTTTTTCAAGTCTTTAAAAAAAGAAAACTTCTGCTTGGTAGGCGGAGGAGTACGGGCTGCAAAAAAACTTTCCTCAATATTGACAGGCCAAGAGGATTTAAATGTAGATATAGTAAATACTATACTTTCTCAGTTGTTGGCACGGAATGACGCAATGGATATTCTGGAAAAAACAGTACCCAAAAGAAAGTTTACTATCATTCCCGGACTTGCTATATACTCAGAAATAGGAGAGTATTTTGGTGCGGATAAAATCAAAATTTCCGACAAAGGAATTAAGGAAGGATATGTGCTGAAATATCTCATTCATTAAATTTAACACTATTGTTATTATTTTTTAATATGTTTATGTTATAATGTGAACAGTTAAGGTAGTATTTTATTTCGAAAGAAGGTATTTATATGAAAAAGACAGCTTTTGCTTTTTTTGCGTTTCTCCTTTCGGTGATGTTTGTTTTATCGGGCTGTTCATGGCTTCCGGATAAAGAAGGAAGCGTTGAAGTTGATGCGTGCGTATATTACATTGAAAATGGCGGAACAACATTAGTTGAGATGAAGGTTTCATTGTCTGATGCATCAGATGAAAAAAAGGCAACCCAGCTGGTTGAAAAGCTGCTTACACCTCCTGATGGCAAGGAAAGTCCGTTGTGTAGCGGTACTAAGCTCAGGTCATTAAAGATTGAAGATGAAATAGCTGTTGTTGATTTTTCAAAAGAGTTTTCAAACTATCATGACCCCAAATACACAATGTCTGTGGCTGCCGTTTCTAAGACACTTTGCTCCTTAGAGTTTATATCAGGCATCAATATTTTAGTAGACGGCGTACCTGCTGTCAGTGCAGACGGCACACCTATTGGTATTATAATGCAAAACGATGTTGCAGGTGCAGATGCGCCTGTAGAAAAGGCTAAGGTCGATGTGGTGCTTTATTTCGGTGATGCCATGGGAGAGGGATTGACCTCAGAACGCAGAATGGTAGAATTTCCCACCTCAAACATCATAGAGAAAATTATTGTTGAAGAATTGCTTAAAGGACCTCAAGGTTCTCAGGGTATATCAGTAATACCCACAGGAGTAAAGGTGCTTTCTGTGGAAACAAAGAATAATGTGTGCTTTGTTAATTTGTCCAAGGAATTCATTGATAAATTTTCAGGCGGTAGCACAGGCGAGATGTTGACGATATATTCTATTGTAAATTCGTTGACAGAGCTTGATACTGTGAGTGCAGTGCAGTTTTTGATAGAGGGAGAAAAAAGAGAAAGCCTCGACCATATAACACTTAACGAGCCTATAGCTCGTGACAAAAGTTTAATAATGGAATAATGAATTTTAAAATATGAAAAGCTCCGCACTATAGCGGAGCTTTTTATATTTTATTAATATTCGTAGCTGTAAACTTCCCAATCTGCAATATCTATAAAGAATTTTTTAAGTATGTCCTCATTATCAGTGTCTACCTCCAGGTATTCTATTTGTCCTTTTGCATAGAACTTAGAAGCTCTCAGCACTCTATCTTTGAATATTTTATCCTCAGAATGCCTATTTCCCGAAACAAACAAATTACAACCAAAAATAATTGCTTTTTCTATTTCATCATCAAAATGTTTCATTAAATTTTGTGCATTTTCCTGCTTATGAAAATTCATAAAACAACAAATCATAAAATCAACCCTTCTTTAATTTTATTTTTTGCACGCAAATTAGTTTTCCGAAAAATAAAAAAGGTGCGAAGCCAGAGCAACGCACCGAAAAATGTTGCTTTGACTTTGTTTGCGATACAACACTATTCTAAAACGAGATAGCAATCAAAGCATACATTTTTACACAATGTATACTCGTTTTAGAATTTGTTAAGTTGTATCGCAGTTACAAATATATCACAAATTGAGACAAAATACAAGCCTTTTATGTGCTTCAATTTCCGAAACATTGTTTCAGCTGAAGTTTTTGCGCACAAATTAGTTTTTTCGGAAAATAAAAAAG
>JAZNUA010000139.1:0-4161 GCA_045592045.1 Congzhengia sp.
ATTTTCTTTCCTTTCTTTTGTTAATACTACTTAAATATATGTGATATGAATAGAATATTTTGCGTCAAAGTTGAAATATGAACTTATCCTTAAACTTAAAAATCGCTACTTTCATACCAACTCTCATAGGCTTCCATATCGGGAAATTCACTTGCATATGAAACATATCCATCATCCTCATCATCATAATAATAATCAGGATATTCAAGCGAGGGATTGTTAAATGTATTATCGCTATTATCTTTGTTCGCATTAGTTTGAGGTATATCAATATATTCTTCAATGCATAAATTTACACCTAAGTTGTTGTATTCTCGACCTGTTATAGATGATACAGAGGCACGATATTTGAATCCTCTTTCCATTGATGGGACAATTTCGGCTGAAAGTTCTTTGGAAAGGAATCCAATATGATTGCCACTGCTATCCATAACTTTAACAGCGTTCCCACCATCACTGCTGTATTTAGACTTTATTAAGTCTACTTTATCACCAACGGACATGGTCTTAATGTAACTTTGTCGATTTTCAAAGGTTACCCCTATTACCTTTGTGTAAAAAGGCACACTATCATCTCCTGTAATTATAATTATCTAAGCGGCTTATTTCTTTTAAAACTATTTGTATCGTTAACAATATCAACGAATTGTCCAAAGATTCTTTTCCTTATAGCTTCATCATTTAAATTGTTTTTTAGGACAAAGAGTAATATACTGAAAACCTCTGCCATTCTAATTCTTGAATTAACAACAAGAACTTCTTGGTATATTTGTTGATTATCTGTTAGATACACCAGAGCCGTATCTATCCAGTCTTTGCTCTGATAATACAACTTATAGTTATCAGGTTCTTGTTCGTATAAATATTCGTCCTGTCTGAATAGTACTTCAGCTAAATTTATAGCAAAATAATCGTTTTGAAGTAGTGCCCCTTTTGCACACCATTCTATCGCCCTATCGAAAAATTTAAACTTTAAATAAAAAGCCAGTAGCAGCATCATATCATCAAAATTGTTATTCTTTGCTCCATGTAGAAATTGGATAGGATTATTTGCCTCTGTCCATATAAAGTGCAACATATTCTCAGAATATGAATCGCCATCTTCGGCAGCCATTAAATAGTACGCGACACCTTTGTAAAAATCAGCTTGCGTTCCTTCGCCATTTATTGTCATTGAACCAAGCCTGCGTTCTGCAAAAGGAAGATGTGCTTTAGCGGCTTTTTGATATAGCTCATAAGATTTTGATAAATTAGGACAAACAGACCCTTTATCTATTGCTTTTGCCATTTCCATGGCTTGGATACATTCCATTCGTTCTTCTTCAGTTACATTAAATAAGAATGATTTGTAATTCATAATTGAGACCTTTTATTTATATGCTGATAATTCTTCGGTTTTTGAATTGTAACAGAACAGTTCAAAACAGAGCTTATTAAATCCCATAGGAACCACTCTTCTAAGTGTTTGTTCGTTTTGGAACAAGGATAACATACCTTCTGTTAATGGGTTACTTTTTAAGCCCGCATAACACAATTCATTTCCAGGAGCAATCATCAACAAATCACCACCAGCAATAGTAGATAGCTGTTTTAGAAGCTTTTTATTGCAAAGAATACTTGCCTCATTTTCCATGCCCGACATAACAGCATATACCCCTGAACCATCTTCGCCAAACTTCCAACTATAGTTATTTTCCAAATTTCTTTGGGCAGTCATTATTAATTGCTCAACTGAAATGCCTGAAGGTATGTCTTCATGAAACATCAATTTAAATGTATCTCCTGTATCAATAGCTATGTATGCAGCTAAATTGTTTGGGAGTTTTATATGTGGCATTTTATCAAGGGGTCTTTGATAGTTAACCTCTTTAACTCTTGGGTAAATCTTAGTTGATATCTGTGACCAATTATACATAAAAAATTCCCCCTAAAAATTAGTAACTTTATTTTATACTTATTTCCACTATTTGTCAACATTATTCCACATAAAATAACTGTATTTGTTGTAGAATGTATACATATAGTGGAAAGAGGTGTGCAAAAATGACATACAAGTTTGCCGAGAATTTGAAGAATTTAAGAACAAGCAAAGGTCTGACACAAACACAACTTGCCCAAAGATTGTGGTTAAATAAGAGTATAATTAGTGCTTATGAAAATGAGACGAGAACACCCAGCTTAGAAGTGTTGATAAAACTCTCAAATGAATTCAATGTAAGTATGGAATATATACTTGGTATAGAAAGAGAAAAAACAATAGATGTAACAGGTTTAACAGAAGAACAAATAGCGGTTGTAAGTTCACTTGTAGAACTACTTAAAAAAGAAAATAAATAAATGCCAAATCGCAATGTCGGGGGCCCTATTTTTTCACGCCTTCGGCTAAAACAACAATTAAATAAAAAAAGCAAGCATCGAACAGACATTAGAAAAAGTATATGATAAAGATTAATTCGTTACTCTCCATTTCTGTTCGATGCTTGCTTTTATTTCGCTTAAAATATAGTATTTTCGTTTAATTTTACTTATCGACTTAATCTAAAGTTATTCACTTATAATAGCGATATTTTCGAGTATGATAGTCAATAACATAAACAACGAAAAACTTCCTATTATAATGAGATATACATCAGGAACACAAGAAAACTACCGATATTATCATTTGTTTTTCTATAACTAATAGATATAACCCATTAAAACCGTACAATACTTTTTTTAAATAATTGTTATTATAGAAAGTTATGTACTATTTTATTATTCTTTAGGTATTGATAATTGTTGTCAGAAGAAAGGAGTAGATATGACAGCAAGTATACAAATAAAAAACAATAAATATTATATTGTTTTAAATTGGACAGACAAAAATAAAAAAAGGAGGCAAAAATGGATAAAAACAGATTTATCTGCATCTGGAAACAACAAAAGAAAAGCTGAAAAACTACGGATTGAAGCCTTAACTACTTGGCAAGACAAAGACAAGGAAGAGAATGAAACAGAAATGAAGTTTTCTACCTTTATAAAAGAATGGTTAGAAATTACAAAAAACTCTATTTCTGATAACACTTACTTTTCCTATAGGCAAACTATACATAATTCAATTTGTCCCTACTTTGAAAGAATTGATATTAAATTAGCTGACCTTAAGCCATATCATATACAAGACTTTTATGTCTATAAAATGTCAACCGAAAGAGTATCAGCAAATACAATCCATCATTATCATGCTAACATTCACAAAGCCTTAGACTTTGCTGTGAAAAGTGAGCTTATATCGGTAAATCCTTCAGATAAAGTTGATTTACCAAAGAAGAAAAAGCATATTGCTCAATTCTATACAATAGATGAAATGCAAGTTTTGCTCAAAAATACAAAAGGAACACCAATTGAAACGGTTGTCCTTTTAGCTTCTTGGTTTGGACTTAGGAGAGGTGAAATAATAGGCTTAAAGTGGGAAAGTATAGACTTTGCTAATGGAATTCTATCCATAACAGGAACTGTGCGAGATAAAGGAAAATCAGGCTCTAAAATTAAAAATCTCAGATATGAGCCAACTGCAAAAAATCACTCATCTATACGAAGCTTTCCTATGCCTAAGCAAGCTATAGAATATCTTAAACATCTAAAAGGTATACAAGATAAAAGAAAGCTAAATGATGGATATAACCACAAATGGGATGAGTTTGTCTGCGTAAGAGAAAATGGAGATTTAATACCCTTAGAATATGTTTCAAGAGCATTTCCTAAGCTATGTGAAAAAAGTGGATTAAAAAGATTAAAGCTTCATGAACTCAGGCATACAAATATAAGCCTTTTGCTTAAAAACGGAGCAAGTATGAAAGAACTGCAAGAATGGGCAGGACATAGCAACTATAGTACAACTGCAAACATTTATGCACACATACAGGAAGAAAGTAAAAACAGGCTCTCAAAAACCATAGAAAAGGTGTTATTTTAGAATTCCGTTAGAAAATCCGTTAGAAAAGTATCCAAAGTAGAGAAAAAAAGAAAAAAATTGACTTAAAAAAGCAAAAAAGAAAAACCGTTGAAATCCAGTGAAATCAACGATTTTAGGCTTTATGGTGGAAGAGGGTGGATTCGAACCACCGAAGCTACAAGCAACAGATTTACAGTCTGCCCCCTTTGGCCACTCGGGAACTCTTC
>JAZNUA010000140.1:0-6461 GCA_045592045.1 Congzhengia sp.
ATAATTGGTATATAATGGAAAAAAAATCACTAATCGGAGGATGTACCAATGAAACAACAATTAGAAAATTTATTTCCCGAATCAAATATGAAGCTCAACCCAAAGGTTGTTTTTTCATCTTTAAACGGTTACGAACTTATAGAAAACATTTTTTTGTTTTTGCTTTCCAGAATTTATTTTATGGATTACTTAATTTCGCCATTTGGAATTCCTTTTTTTTCGGCTCTTTTTTTCAGGAAAAAACGACCATATTATATTATTTCTTCTATTTTAGGAATGCTGTCTTCCGCTAACTCCATATTTTTATTTAAATATGCGGGAAGCATTTTGATAGTTATGTCGGTGCAACTGATATTTTCAAAAGAGCTGGAACACAAAAAGAACATGACTGCTCTTATCTCTACTGCATCAGTATTTTTAAACGGCTTTATATATGTGTTGACAGAAGGGTTGTTTCTATATGACACCATGCTTTTAGTATTAGAATGCGGATTGGTGTTTCTTTCGTTTTTTATGTTTGACAAAGCACTCATTACGGTCAAAGCCCTGATTTGTTTAAGACACTGTCGGCCTATAGAAATCCTAACTCTGACTTCGCTTTTGGGAGTTGCCGTTTTCAGTATAAGCATTACTGAAAATTTCTGGCCTCTTGCACATATAGGAGCAATTTTTTCTATATTGCTTTTAGGCCAGATTTACGGCTTTACGGTGTGTGCTCCCGCCGGAGCAATTTTTGGACTTGCACTTTGCTTTTCCACGCCATTTCCATCACAGATGATTTGTATATATTCATTATCCTCTCTTTTTTCGGGGTTTTTGTCCCGATATGGAAAACTTGCTGCCTCCGGAATATTCGCCCTTGCATCATTTGTAATAACTTTCCTTCTCTGTCCGGAGGCAAATGGTATCCTTACTATTTCTTATGTTGCGGCAGCTTGCTTGTTGTTGTATTTTGTTCCTGAGAAAATTTTTGCACACGGAGAAGCAACTCCATACAAGTTAAGAAAAGAATACATACAATCACAAAAAGTCAAGGAATTTACATCAAGTGAAATAACTAAAATGATAAGCTCCATAGATTCCGTAGGGACCATATTTTATCAAGTGATTGACTCCTTTCGCGAAACAAAATGCGACACAAGCAGTGCGCTTTTTGATGTGACAGCAGATTCAGTATGCAATAAATGTTCACTTTGCAAGTTTTGCTGGAATAAAGACAAGAAAAAGACCCAGGCAGCTGCCGAAAAAATGTACTCCATAATGGAATCAAAAAGCACACTGTCTAGAAAGGATGTCCCAAAAGATTTTTCAGATATGTGCATACGGTGCGAAGAGTTTGTATGCGAACTGAATAAAAATTATGAATCTATGAAAGTCGCTAAAATGTGGGAGGGAAAAGTTCACGAAAGTAAACGCTTGATAGCTGAACAGTTCAAAAATATATCTATGATACTGGGAAATCTGAAAGCATCCATAGAGGAAAAAACCTCATTTATTCCTGAGGCAGAGCGGAGAATTTCTTCCGAGTTAAGCCGCAACGGCATTTCTGTAGACGAAATTTCTGTTCATCACAATGGTGGATACAGTGTTTCTCTTGATAAAATGAACTGTGACAGCAAAACCCAATGCAACACACTCATTCCTGCTGTTATATCTGAAATTTTAGAGGTTTCTATGGTTAGCGAACCAGTAGAATGCAGCAGCGGTACTTGTCATGTAAAATTCTTTGAAAAACCGAAGCTCGCAACAGATATTGCCATTTCACGAGCTATCAAAGAGCATTCATCAGGCAATGGTGACACTGCAACATTTTTTCCTATCGATGCAGGCAGAGTGGCAATTGTGCTGGCTGACGGAATGGGCAGTGGTGAGCTGGCAAACTTCCAGAGTAGTGTGGCCGTAGAGCTTACAAAAAAACTTCTTCTTGCAGGGTTTAACAAGGAAACCTGTATCCGTCTGATTAACGATATACTTATGACAAATGCTGACCACGATACTTTTTCTACCATTGATCTGTGCGTCGTCAACCTCTATACCGGTAAAACAGAGTTTATAAAAGCAGGTTCTGTAAACTCGTACCTTAAGCTAAAGGACTCATTTGATACGGTAAGCGCATCCTCATTACCTGCAGGAATTGTTTCTTCCGTAGAGCCCGACACAGACAAAAAAATACTTGTTTCGGGTGATTTGCTTATTATGGCAACCGATGGCGTCACAGATGTTTTAGATACCGATAGCGGCAACGAAATTTTTAAAATGTCCGAGAATTTCTCCGGCACCGCGCAAGAACTGTCAGACATCATCTTATCCCGCGCATTGGAGCTTTCCGGTGGTCTTGCCACAGACGATATGACTGTCTTGGTATGTCGTGTTATGAATAATATTTAATAACACTTTTTGGGATTTTGCATATAATGGAGTATAGAAAGCAAACGGAGATGAGAATAATGCATATTACCTGTAAATTTTTAGTAACACTTGCCGGAGTGTTTTCCATAGGTCTTTTTGCCGGGTTGCTGCTTCCTGCGGCATGGTTAGTGGTTATGCTCGGTGCATTGCTTATTTTCATTGCTTTGTGTGTGTTATTTTGTTAATACATATTAGGAGGTATTTATATGAAAATTGTAGTATTGCAATTCCCAAAATTCATTTCAGGCATACTTCGTTCTATCTTCAAAATCAGAAAAAGCGAAGAGGTTTAAACCTCTTCGCTTTTTTTACTGTTTTCTTCTGCATCTTCTGTGTCTTCTTCTGTTTCATCGGTATCCTTGCGACTTATATTTGTTATTATATAAATACAAAACATACCAATCAGTAAGGCTCCTGCTCCTCCCAAAACATATCCCATTATTCCGTTTGAGGTTTGATTGTCACTATCAGCAGGCATATCCGTTTTTTCTTTTATATTGGTAAACGACACATCAGCTGCAATTTTTTCTACTGATGCAATTTCTTCTTCTGTAGGATATTCTCCCTCTGCATTCATCACAAAAACTATCGCATCCCCATTTACAAAAGTTCCGCCATACACAACGCCGCGGGTTCCGCTACTGTGTACGCTTCCAGGAATGGTAATAAATTTCATATATTGAAAACTATTTATTCTGACATTTTCCTTTTTATAATCCAAATCCGATATTAAAAACCCGTCACTTACAATGGAAGCAATATTGTCCCTAATGTATTGGTCATCAGTTTGTTCTATATTCCAAAGTTGGTGCGACAAATTGCTGTTTTTTTGCTGGACATATATTTTTGCATTTGTTTTAAGATTTATAATCAAGGATTGGCTGCCTGTGTTTTCTAAACTTTCGTTTATTTGTCTTGCACTGAGGCCTACCGCATCAAGAAGTGCTTTGTCCTCCATATTTTTAGTGAAAATTTTCCAATCGCCCGTTGCAGATAACGCCATATAGGAGGAATTTGTTCCTGCTACACAAACAGTCTTTGATGCAATTATCAGAGCCAAGGTCAAAATAATAGCATATATTTTTTTCATACACTCACCTGTCTTTTAAAATTTCATTTTTCTGTTCCTCTGTTATGGCTTTTGTCTCCACCATACGCTCTAAAACCTTGTCTTGTCGCTTTTTGGCAAGCTCTAAATTTTTTGTGGGAGCATAAACAGACGGAGCGTTGGGAATACCCGCCAGCATTGTGGCCTGATAATCTGTCATATTTATAGGTTCAACTTCAAAATACCCTCGTGATGCATCATAAATATTATAATATCCGTCGCCATAGTAGATTATATTTATATACAGTTCCAGTATTTCGTCCTTCGAATAGTGTTCTTCTATGTATCGGGTGGCAAAAAACTCTGCAATTTTTCTGGGAATGCTCTGCTCATGTGAAAAGAGCAGATTCTTTGCAAATTGCTGCGTAATTGTGGAGCCTCCCTGAGAAATTTCTTTATTCTTCACATTGGTAAACACCGCTCGCATCAATGAAAGAAAATCCACACCCTTATGCTCGTAAAATCTACTGTCTTCGACTGCCACAACGGCCTTTTTATAGATTTCGGGTATTTCTGAAAGCTTGGTGAAATTATCCCTTGAACGAATTGCCTCAATTCTTTCTTCTATGGTAAATTGATTAACTTTTACACGATAAATAGCATACCCCATAGCCGCAAAATAGCCGGATATGCAAAGAAGCAGTATTATAAAAACTATGATAAGTCTTCTAAGCAATTTTTTCATAATCTTTCTCCAAAAAAATCAAAAAATAACTCTCTCCCTAAAAAAGTATAACATACCGCAAAAATTATGTCAAATAAAAACGCCCTATGGGCGTCTTTATTTATTATTTATTCTGTATATATTCATCTATCGCCTTTGCAGCAGTTTTTCCTGCTCCCATAGCTAAAATTACTGTGGCAGCACCCGTTACTGCATCTCCGCCCGCATAGACTCCTTCTCTTGAAGTTTTACCTGTTGCTTCATCAACAATAATCCCGCCCCATTTCTGAGTTTCTAGCCCTTGGGTTGTGGATTTAATAAGAGGATTTGGAGATGTGCCGATTGACATAATCACACAGTCAACATCTATAGTAAACAAAGAATCTGCCTTTTCAACAGGACGGCGTCTGCCTGATGCATCAGGTTCTCCCAGTTCCATCTCCACACAGTTCATACCTGAAACAAAGTGATACTCATCTGCTGTAATTTCAACAGGATTTGTCAAAAGCTTGAAGATGATGCCTTCTTCCTTGGCGTGCTCTACTTCCTCAGCACGAGCAGGAAGCTCCTCTTCGGACCGGCGGTAAACTATATATACCTCCTCAGCACCTAAGCGTTTAGCACATCTGGCTGCATCCATCGCCACATTTCCGCCACCTACGACGGCGACACGATTTGCTTTCATAATCGGTGTTGCAGAGTCCTCTTTATAAGCTTTCATAAGGTTTACTCTTGTCAAAAATTCGTTTGCAGAGTAAACGCCCTTATAGTTTTCGCCGGGTATGCCCATAAATTTAGGCAATCCCGCGCCAGAACCAATAAATACAGCTTCAAAGCCGTCCTCTAAAAGCTCATCTACCGATAAGGATTTTCCTATTACGGCGTTAGTTTCTATTTTGACGCCTAATGCTTTTAGAGTATCAATTTCTTTTTGTACTATTGTTTTTGGCAATCTGAATTCGGGGATACCATAAACCAAAACACCGCCTGCTAAATGCAGCGCTTCAAAAACAGTAACCTCGTAGCCTTGCTTCGCTAAATCCCCTGCGCAAGTAAGACCTGATGGTCCTGAGCCGATTACTGCAACCCTGTGACCATTTGAAATTGGCTTTTTTGGTGCTTCTGTTGCATTTTTATTATGATAATCTGCTACAAAGCGTTCCAGTCTTCCTATCGCTACTGCTTCTCCCTTGATGCCACGAACACAATGCTTTTCACATTGGTTTTCCTGAGGACAAACTCTACCGCAAACAGCAGGCAAAGAGCTTGATTGTGCAATTATTTCATACGCTCCCTCAAAATCTCCCTCTGCCACCTGTTTAATAAAAGCAGGGATATCAATTCCCACAGGACAGCCTGAAACACAGGGCTTGTGCTTACAATTCAAGCACCTTTTTGCTTCATCTATTGCAGTTTCCGGAGTATAGCCTAATGCAACCTCTTTAAAGTTTTTATTTCTCACATTTGCCTCCTGATGAGGCATAGGATTTCTTGTCATTGACATATTAGGCATTATTCTACCTCCTTCTTAAAGAGATTACACTCACTGTCATGTGCTTTTCGTTCAAAATCTTTATACATTGAAGCTCTGTCCATTGCTTCGTCAAAATCAACCAGATGCCCATCAAATTCAGGACCATCAACGCAGGCAAATTTCGTTTCTCCACCAACTGTGAGCCTGCATCCTCCACACATTCCTGTGCCGTCAATCATAATGGGATTCATGGAAACAACTGTTTTTATCCCATATTCTTTAGTTAATTTACATACAAATTTCATCATAATCAAAGGACCTATTGCAATAACCTCGTCGTACTCATTACCTGCATCAATAAGCTTTTTCAATGCATCAGTAACAAGGCCCTTTTCTCCCACTGAGCCATCATCAGACATAATGAAAAGCTCGCTGCTTGAAGCCCTGAACTCGTCCTCTAAAATAAGCAGTTCTTTATTTCTAAACCCAACTATCGCGTGTACACAACAACCCTGCTCATGAAGTTTTTTTGCAACAGGATATGCTATGGCGCAGCCCACGCCGCCACCAACAACAGCAACTTTTTTGAGACCGTCTGTGTGAGTAGCTCGTCCCAACGGACCTACAAAATCAGCTATATATTCCCCTTCACGCTTTTTATTTAAACGCTCTGTTGTAGCACCTACAATCTGAAAAATAATTGTGACAGTTCCTTCCTTTCTGTCAAAATCTGCAACAGTCAGCGGAATCCTTTCTCCATCGTCGTCAACTCTTAATATAATAAACTGTCCCGGCTCGGCTTTTTT
>JAZNUA010000141.1:0-7928 GCA_045592045.1 Congzhengia sp.
GACCGCTTGGCCTCCGACTTTGGCGTAGCACAAAGAAAGTCATTAGAAGAAAAAGGTAAAAATCCGCATACTTTGATTATGACTGCAACACCAATTCCAAGAACTCTGGCTTTGATTCTCTACGGAGATTTAGATATATCAGTTATAGATGAACTTCCTCCAGGCAGAAAAACGATAGATACCTTTGTCCTGGGCGAAGATATGCGATTAAGGATATATACTTTTTTAAAAAAAGAAACAGACGCAAACAGACAAGCCTACATAGTTTGCCCTGCTGTTGAGCCTTCGGAAACAGAAGGTATAAGAGATGTTATCACACATACAGAAGAATTGAAAAAAGCATTAAACATTAAAGAAATAGAATATATACACGGAAAAATGTCCGCCAAAGAAAAAGACGATATCATGTACAGATTTTATAATGGCGAAATTAAAATTTTGGTTGCTACAAGCGTAATAGAGGTTGGCGTAAATATTCCAAATGCCTCTGTCATGGTTATAGAAAACGCCGCAAGATTCGGTCTTTCACAGTTGCATCAGTTAAGAGGCAGAGTTGGCCGCGGAAGCGACAAGGCCTATTGCATCCTTTTTCCAGGCGAAAATTTTCCTACAGATTCCCCAAGAATGTCAATAATGAAAAAAACCTCAGATGGTTTTAAAATCGCAGAGGAAGATTTGCGTCTGCGCGGTCCGGGAGAATTTTTCGGTGCTCGCCAGCATGGACTTGTGACATTTAAGGTTGCAAATATCTATTGCGACACAGAACTTCTGGCAGAAACAAGCGATGCAGCAAATGAGCTTTTACTTAATGACAGAAAGTTGAAAAATCCTGAAAATACGACTATTTACAAGGAAATATTAAAGATTTTTGACACAAAGATTACATTTAGTTGACTTTTTTATAATATACTTGACATTATATTTATTTGTTATAAAATATAAAGTGATAATAAGTTTATTAAAGGGAGATGTTTTTTTGCGAGTTGTTTCAGGTTCTGCCAGAGGAAAAAAACTTCTTTGTGCAGAAGGCATAGACATCCGTCCCACATTAGACAGAATTAAAGAATCTGTTTTTAATATAATTGCTTTTGATATCCCTGATGCTTGTGTTTTGGATTTATTTTCAGGAAGCGGTGCTTTGGGAATAGAAGCTTTAAGTCGCGGAGCAAAGGAATGTACTTTTGTCGACATTGCTGTGCAATCCGTTTCTGTGACTAAAAAAAATCTGGATGCTACTCATCTTGCCGAGCTTGCCTCTGTGCATTGTGGCGACAGTATTGAATTTTTGAATAACACACATAAAAAATACGATGTGATTTTCATTGACCCACCGTATAACTCAGAACTCTATCAAAAGGCTTTGGATGTTATATTTAAGAATAAAATATTAACTGATGACGGTTTTATTGTCGTAGAATACGATACCGAAATCACTCCTGACTTTAAAATAACAGATTTTAAAGTCATCAAAGAAAAAAAATACGGTAGGGTAAAGATTTTATTATTGGGAGAGTGACAATATTGAAAATAGCTGTTTATCCTGGTAGCTTTGACCCTATTACTTGTGGTCATTTGGATATTATTAAGCGCAGCAGTAAGCTTTTTGATAAAATTATTGTGGCTGTACTGAATAACTCTCAAAAATCTCCCATGTTTACGGTAGATGAAAGAGTAAATCTTATAAAAAAATGCACTGCTGATTTACCAAATTGCGAGGTGCAGTCTTTCAGCGGATTATTGGTCGATTTTGTGCATAAAGTCGGTGCTGATGCTGTTGTTCGTGGCTTGCGCGCCATATCAGACTTTGAGTACGAATTTCAGATGTCACTTCTCAACAAAAAATTAGCGCCAGATGTTGAAACTGTTTTCATGGTAACTAATCTAAATTGTTTATATATCAGTTCGAGTGTGGTAAAAGAGATTTTTCATTACGGTGGTAACACTGACGGGCTGATACCAAATGAAATAATCAATGATATTAAGGATAAAATAGAAAAGGAGCGATAATTATGGACATCGAACAGATCATGAACGAAATCGAAGAAAAAATCGATAGTTGCAAGACCATTCCCTTTTGGGGTCGCGGTATTATCGATAAGGAAGAAATTCTGGATATGTTAGAGGACATGAGAAACAAATTTCCGGAAGAATTAAAACAGGCTAAATGGGTTAAAGAAGAACGCCACAGAATCATCAGCGATGCGCAGAAAGAAGCCGCTGCAATGATTAAAGCAACAGAAGAAAAAATAGCAGCTATGGTTAATGAGCACGACATCACACAGCAGGCTTATGCTAAGGCTAATCAGATTATTGACAGCGCACAGCAGAATTCAAGAGAAATAAGACTCGGCGCAAACCAATATGCTGACGATGTTTTGCGCGCTTTAGAAGAAGAGCTTATCAAAACAGCTGATGCTATCCGTGCCAACAGAAACGGCAGCAAATAAAAACATTTAAGGTGCGGTATATTTCCGCACCTTTATTTTGATGTTTGTCTTAGTATATTTTTAAACTTAAGCCATATAATAGTACCATATTTTCTCAAAAAAGAGGTATTTTATATGAAAAAGTTTTTAAAAGCAGCACTAATCATCATAGCTCCCCTTTTAGTTGGCGGTGTATCAGGTTTTTTAATCAGAAATAATGTTTTTATTTATGATGTTTTGCTAAAGCCACCATTTGCCTTGCCTAACAATTTATTTGCATTTGTTTGGGCTTTTTTGTATTTAACTATGGGCGTTGCTTTGTATTTATTCATGCAGTCAAAAGCTGAGCAAACGAAAATAACCGATGGTGTAACTGTGTTTGCATTTCAGTTGTTGCTTAATTTTTTCTGGCCGATTGTATTCTTTAATTTCAGAATGTACTTTGCGGCATTTGTATTGTTAGTTGCACTTTTTATTTTTGTGGCAATTACCATATCTATTTTTTATAACATAAGAAAAGTCTCAGGTTTAGTTCTGTTACCATATTTGTTTTTTTTAATATATGCAGGTTATTTAAACTTCGGAGTCTGGTTTCTTAATATGTAAAATTCACACGAGGTGATTTAATGTCATATACGACAAGAACCGCTAAGCGTTCCAAAAAGAAAACCATTTATAAAAATAAAAAGATTATTCTCATTTCATTTATCTGTATAGCTGTACTGCTTGTATCTTTATTAGGTTATACTATCAGCAAGCTTACATACAACAAGGTATATGAAGGTGTATATATCAACAATGTGGATATTTCCGGATTAACTAAAGAGGAATTGTCTGACAAAATCCCCGAGATTTTCGACAAAAGACTCTCTAAAACAATCACATTAAAAATTGCAGATTCAGAAGTTGCTTTTGAATCCTTATCCCTTGTGCCTTCCATTGATGTGCAGTCAATGACTGATACTGCATTCAGCTACGGAAGAACAAAAAAAATTTTAAGTAGATTAGGCGAAATAAAAAACCTGAAAAAAAACAAGGTAGATATTCCTTTTAAGCTTAGCTTTGATGAAAATGCACTGCAGGCCTTGATTGATAAAGCTACCAAAAATTTAGATGTAACACTTGTTCCAAACAGCATAGATTTTGGCGATGATGAACTTATTATCAAAAAGGGAAAAGCAGGAAATGGCGTGGATTTTGCGGAGGTAAAATCATCTATTGAGGACTGTATTCTGAATGACAAAGCTGTCGCTACGGCAAATTTTGAATATATGGAGCCGGAGGAAATCACCTATGAATATGTAATGCGTTTTGTTGCCGAAAAGCCAATAGATGCAAGCTATACTGTGGAAAATCACAGAATGAAATTCACAGAAAGCAAACTCGGTGTAAACTTGGATAAGAAGAAGTTGGAAAAGGCGGTTAAAGACGCTAAAGGCGATACAATCCGTGTTTCTGCAAAAATCAAGTATCCTGAGGTATCCTCTGAAGATTTAAAGTCAAAGATTGTTGCTGATGAATTGGGAAAATTCACTTCCGATTACTCATCTTCAAGCAAAGACAGAGCTTCTAATATAAAGCTTGCTTGCGAGAAAATAAACGGATATGTGTTACTTCCGGGAGAAGAATTTTCCTACAACGAGGTCGTAGGACCAAGAACATTAGAAAGAGGATTTAAGATTGCTAATGTATATGTAGGAAACACCACACAACCAGGTATAGGAGGCGGAATATGTCAGGTCTCCTCTACTATGTATAATGCCGTTGTTTTTGCCGATTTAGAAATAACAGAAAGACGAAATCACACTTTACCTGTTGCGTATGTTCCTATGGGAAGAGATGCAACTGTTTCTTATGACTTTATAGATTTTAAATTTAAAAACAACACATCTATGCCAATTGAAATACGAACAACAGCTGAAAATGGAATAAATACCGTAATTATTTTCGGAACAGACGAACACCCAAATCGTGAAATAAAAATTGAAACTTCAAGAACAGGAACCACTGCCCCAAAGGTTGTAGTTGAAAAAGACCCTGAGCTTTTAGTGGGAACAGTTACGGTAAAATCAAAAGGAAGTAACGGAAGTTCATATTCTTCATATAAGGTAGTTTATGAAAACGGCACAGAAATTTCTCGTACACATTTAGCAAACAGCGTGTATGCAGGAACGGACAGAGTTGAAATTCACGGAACTAAAAAACCTGAACCTGAAGAAAATCCAATTGAAGCTGAGGACAAAAAGCCTTCAGAAGTTTCTCCAAAAGATACAGTTCCTTCACACACGGATGAGGGCTCCGACAAAAAAACTCCTATTAAGGAAGAAGTAAATGCTACCTCTAAACCAAAGAATGAAACTCCAACAGCTTAAAGGCGGTAAAGAATATGAAATCAAAAGTAGTATATATATGCTCAGAGTGTGGCTATAATTCGGCAAAATGGATAGGAAAATGTCCCGACTGCGGTGGCTGGAATACATTTGCAGAAGAAGTTATTGTCACTTCAAAAAACACAAAAACCGTTACTCAGTCCTTCTCTGCCCCTGTTAAGTTATCAGATGTTAACACAACTAAAGATACCCGTATTCCTTGCGGTATAGATGAATTGGACCGCGTTTTAGGAGGAGGAATCGTTCAGGGCTCTTTGGTTTTAATAGGCGGAGAACCCGGCATAGGTAAGTCCACCATTCTTCTGCAGTTGATAAAATCATTAGAAGAAAATACAAGTTTTTTCTATGTATCAGGCGAAGAATCCGAAAAGCAACTTAAAATGCGTGCAGACAGACTACATATAAGCAAAGACTTTCTTCTGCTTACAGAAACGGATATTAACTCCGTAATCAAGCATGCAGAAGCAATAAAGCCGGATATTTTAATTGTCGATTCTGTACAAACAATGTACAATCCAGATATTGCATCTGCTCCAGGTACAGTAAGTCAAGTTCGTGATGTAACTCTTTCCTTGATGAAATTTGCCAAAGAAAACTCTATAGCTGTATTTATCGTAGGCCATGTAACAAAAGACGGAAACCTTGCAGGTCCTAAAGTTTTAGAGCATATGGTTGACTGTGTATTGCATTTTGAGGGAGAAAGACATCAGAGTCACAGGATTTTGCGTTCAGTAAAAAATCGTTTTGGCTCTACTAATGAAATCGGTGTCTTTGAAATGACCGGCGAAGGCTTGACAGAAGTCAAAAACCCTTCCTCAATGATGCTTGACGGAAGACCTGAAAAAACCTCAGGTTCAACGGTTATCTGCACATTAGAAGGCACAAGACCTTTGCTTTGTGAGGTTCAGTCGTTAGTATCCCAGACATTTTTCCCGGCTCCTCGCAGAATGATGACAGGCGCTGATTTTAACCGTGTTAATATGCTGATTGCAGTGTTGGAAAAACGCGTCGGGTATAATCTTTCCAATCAGGATATATATGTAAATATGGTAGGTGGTATTAAAATATCTGAACCGGCTGCCGACTTAGGAATAATATGTGCTATAGCCTCAGCATTTAAAAATGCTGATATAGCTCCCGATATTGCACTTATTGGCGAGATTGGATTAACAGGCGAATTGCGAGCTGTAGTGCAGATAGAAAAACGCCTTAAGGAACTACAAAAGCTTGGATTTACAAAGTGCATCATTCCCGAAGCAAACAAAAAATCCTTAAATGTTCCTGAGGGATTAGATGTGTTTTTTGCTAAAAATGTTTCTTCAGCATTAAAAATACTGTTTTAATTAAATAAAAAAGAGACAGATAAAATCTGTCTCTTTTTTGGTGCTCGAAACCGGAATCGAACCGGTACGGGAATCACTTCCCACGGGATTTTAAGTCCCGGGCGTCTGCCAGTTCCGCCACTCGAGCTGACTTGATAATGATATCATGTTTTTAGTTTTTTGTCAATAGTTTTTTGAATTATTTTATTAAAAAGTTTGCGATTTTAATCGCATTTTCTTCCTCAGGAGTCATTTCTTCTTCGTAATTCATTCTGGCAATCATAATATACAAGTTAGAACTGTTTACTCTGCACTCCTTCATCACCGTACTATCCCTTAAAGAAACTGCAAGGTCTCCTTTTTTATCAGCAACTCCATCGTACCATTCTGTCGCTTTATAAAAAACATCAGCTGTATCAGGTAGCGACAGCATATAATCAAGCATATAGCCATCAACAATAAAAATTAGTTCATCTTGTGATGAATATAAAATTTGCAGTTTTTCTAACAAAGCCGAATGCATTTCAATATTTTTTCTGTTTTCTTCTGCAAAATTCAACTGATTAAAACCAATATTTACTTTTTTATTATTGTTCAGGTCATCACTGTTTTCAGCACATTTTTGCGCCAAATTATCTGCTTCTTCCTGAGAAATTGTTACGCTTGCAACAAAATTTATCATTGTATCATACTTAATCGCTGTACAAGACTGAACAATAGTAATGGCTGCAAGAATTATAGCGAAAATTCCAACTATAATATACCATTTGTAATAATCCCAAATATATTTATACCATTCCTTTGTAAATGCTTTTGGGAGCATAAATTGTTCTGCCATAATTTTCACCTCAAAATGATTATATAATCAAATTCTTTTTCTGTCAAGAAAGAAAAGTTTTGTTTACAAAATGTTCACTTATTTACAAAAAAATGTTATCATATAAGACAGTGTGTTCGAAACCTTCCTCACTTAAAACAAAACTAAAGGAGAATTCAATAATGAAAAAAACAAAACAATTATCAACAGCTGCTATCATAGCAGCTCTTTATGTGGTGCTCACTTTCTTTTCTAATTCCTTGGGCTTGGCGAGTGGCGCTATTCAGATCAGAATTTCTGAAAGCCTGTGTGTGCTTCCGCTGTTTACGCCTGCCGCAATTCCCGGACTTTTTCTGGGCTGTCTAATCTCAAATATTCTTTGTGGATGTGTTATATGGGATATAATTTTTGGAAGCTTAGCTACCTTAATCGGCGCGATATTTACATATCATTTGCGCAAGCACTATACATTGTCACTTATCCCA
The DNA here is from genome assembly GCA_045592045.1 of Congzhengia sp. Taxonomy (GTDB): domain Bacteria; phylum Bacillota; class Clostridia; order UBA1381; family UBA9506; genus Congzhengia. The sequence goes on from JAZNUA010000141.1 coordinate 7,441, forward strand.
CCAATACTGTCAAATACCATAATAGTACCTTTCGTTTTGAAATTTGCTTATGGCTTACCAAATGGGTTGTGGTATTTCATCGTTACAATCGGCATAGGCGAAATTGTTTCTTGCGGAATTTTAGGCACACTACTATACAACTACTTAAAAAAATACGAAAATCATATAAAATGGTAATTTTTTGGGCTGTAGCATTCGCTACAGCCCATTTTTTTAATTCTTAGAATTTAATTTTTTCTCTCTTCTGATAATGAGTATGCAACAAGTCGTGCGCCTTATGGCCACAAGGTTCACCGAAGTACTCTTCGTACATTTTCTTAACATAAGGATTCTCGTGAGATTTTCTTAATGTTAAGCTTTCATCTTCATCGTATAAAGCCTTAGCACGAGTAGCCTTTACATCAATTTCTGCCTGAACCTTAGAGGAAACGATAGGCTGACCACCACCTGTTACACAACCACCGGGGCAACCCATAATTTCGATGAAG
>JAZNUA010000142.1:0-5530 GCA_045592045.1 Congzhengia sp.
CTTTTTTGATTAGAGAATATCCTTAATGAAACAAAGTGTGCTTCACACACTCTCGCGGTTATAGGATACTATCATGCGAAGCACACTTTGCCGCGCCGAGCGTTATCGCAACGCGATATATCCCTTGTAAGCGAGTGCGCATCCTTAGCGGAGCGAGTTTTACTTTTCAGGAATTTCCTGTAAAGTAAAACAAAGTGTGCTTCACACAGACACACAACCACAAACTGTCACTATGTGAAGCACACCCTAAAATCATTTATACGTTAAATTTGAAATAACGAACCGTATTGTTATAGGAAATATCTTTTACAATACGTTCAAGTGCTTTATAATCATCCGGATATTCACCATTGTCAACCCAACCGCCAATAAGTTCACACATGATACGTCTGAAATATTCGTGTCTTGTGTAAGAAACAAAGCTTCTTGAATCAGTGAGCATACCGACAAATTTACCCATAAGTCCCAAGTTTGCAAGTGCTTTCATCTGTTCTTCCATACCGTCACGGTTATCGTTAAACCACCAGCCTGAACCAAATTGAATTTTCCCTGACTTGGGACCTTTCTGGAAGTTTCCAAGCATTGTTCCCAAAACATAATTATCCTTAGGATTTAATGTGTAAAGAATTGTCTTGGGCAAAATATCGCACACATTTAAGCTGTCCAAAAACTTTGAAAGCTTTTCAGCAATACAAAGGTCGTTAATTGAGTCAAAGCCTGTATCAGGGCCTAACTTTTCAAACATTTTTTGATTATTATTGCGAAGCGCCCCAATATGTAACTGCATTGCCCAGCCGAATTTCGTGTAGTGTTTTGCGCACTCTGAAAGAATAGCAGTTTTGTATGAGTCAATTTCTTCTTGCGTCAATTCTTTTCCTGAAAGCTTCTTTTCAAAAACAGCTTTCGCATCCCCCTCGGCGTAAGGAACATACTCTAATGCGTGGTCAGAAAGCTTACAGCCATGTTCATTAAAGAAAGCAATTCTTTCTCCGAGCCAGGAAATAACCTTCTCATAGGTATCAAGACCGTTGTCTTTGATATATCCCAAAAATTCCACCTTTTCGATATTTACCAGCTTGTCAGGACGCATTGTAGGTAAAACCTTTGTAGGAAATCCCTCGTCATGCAGCTTGATGTGATACTGTAAATCATCGGCAGGGTCATCTGTTGTGCAGATTACTTCAACATTTGAGCGCTTGATAAGATTTTGGGCAGAAAATTCCTCCTGCTTTAAAAGTTCGTTACACTTATCCCATACTACCTTAGCGTTTTTCTCTGTCAAGGGCTCGTCAATGTCAAAATATCTTTTTAATTCAAGACTTGTCCAGTGGTAGATGGGATTGCCTATTAAAAGAGGCATTGTACGGCAAAAACCAACCCATTTTTCATACTCGTCTTTATTGCCCGTGATGTATTCCTCGTCTATACCGTTTGAACGCATCTGACGCCATTTGTAATGGTCTCCACCCAAAAATAAATCGTAAGCATTTTTAAAGTGGTAATCCTCTGCTATCATTTTTGGTGACAAATGACAGTGATAATCAATAATCGGCAATTCCTTTGCGTAATCGTGATATAGCTTATATGCCACTTTGTTTTTAAGCATAAAGCTGTCGTTAATAATACCCATAATTTTCTCCTATAATACTATACCGTCTTTAAAAATTGAAATTTCACGGTAGTTATTTTGTTCATTTTTCGTTTCTTTACCAGATGCAATTTCTATTATAAAATCCAAAAATTCATCTGTCAGCGAATTTCCCTCTAATGTGGGGGATGCGTCAAAATCTATCCAATTTTGCTTCTTTTGCGCCAAAGTTTTGTTGGTTGCCACTTTAACGGTAGGCACAGGCGCACCCACAGGAGTGCCTCTGCCTGTTGTAAATAGCACCATATGGACACCTGCGGCAGTTAGATTTGTAATAGCTACAATATCGTTACCCGGTCCGTTTAGTAAGGACAGTCCGTTTTTAGTCAGAGTGTCACCATAATCCAAAACATCAACCACCTCTCCTAAACCGCCCTTTTGGATACAACCCAGGGACTTTTCCTCTAAGGTGGTTATGCCACCTGCTTTGTTACCGGGAGATGGATTTTCGTATATTACCTGATTATGTTTTGTAAAATAATCTTTAAAGTTATTGATTAGATTAACCGTTTTATCAAAAAGCTGACGATTTTTACATCTTTGCATGAGCAGATGTTCTGCGCCAAACATTTCAGGCACTTCTGTTAAAACACAACTTCCACCGTAGGATATGAGCTTATCTGAAAGTCTGCCAACCAACGGATTTGCACTGATTCCTGAGAAGCCGTCACTTCCGCCGCATTTTAATCCCAAACGAAGCTTTGAAATATGTACAGGCTCACGGACAAATGTATCTGCATAAGCTTTAAGCTCGCCTATCAGCTTCACACCCTCCGCAATTTCATCGTCAAAATCCTGACAATTTAGAAATTTAACTCGTCTTTCGTTATATTCCCCTAAAACCTTTTTAAATTCATCTATGTTGTTATTTTCACAGCCCAAACCTAAAACCAAAACGCCTGCAGCATTGGGATGATTTACCAAGCCGCGCAATATCAACTGTGTGGTTTTGTGGTCACCACCCAGCTGCGAGCAGCCAAAGGGATGCTCAAAATGAACAGCGCCTGTTTTTTCTGCCAAGGTTTTTGCAACCTTATTCACACATCCTACTGTGTTTATAATCCAGATTTCATTTCTTATGCCCACATCGCCGTTCTCACGAACATAACCCAAAAAAGTTTTGTCTGTGTCAATCCTTTCGTTATTCACAGCAACGGGCTCATATTTATACTCAAGATTTCCCGAAAGATTGGTTTTTACATTGTGGCTGTGAACATGGTCGCCCACCTTTATGTCCTCTGTTGCATGACCTATAGGGTTGCCGTACTTTATGATGTTTTCGCCACATTTAATGTCGCAAATAGCATATTTGTGACCGTTGTCTAAATTTACTTCAACATTGTCTAATTTATGTATAATCATTTTACAAACTCCCCGATTTTTTCAGCGTATCTTGACAAATCCTCGCCCCAAAGGTCAGTATTTGCCAAAATCTCAGAAACTGAAGCGTTTTTCATAAATTCCATAACCTTCTCGTCGTCATTAGGCATATCTGTTTTATAAAACTCAATAAGCTTTGCAAAAGACAACATCAAGTTTTCGGGCAATTTATTGTATCTTTTTTCAAATTCTAATATTGAGGGCAATACTCTTACCTTGAATTTGCTTACAGAGTTTAGAGAAATCGACGCGCAAAGATGCTTGATAAATGGATTTTTAAATCTTTCAAACACATTGTTTGCATAATCCACCAACTCCTCATTGGGCAAATCAAGTGTGGGGATAATTTCTTCATAAACACATTTTTTAACAAATGTGCTCATTTTTTCATCCTTCATACAGTCGCCGACTGTTTCGATATTTTCAAGCATTGCATAAGGAATCATAGATGTATGAGCACCATTTAAAATGCGCACTTTTCTTGTTCTGTAACGCTCTAAATTATCTGTTACTATAATATTTAAATTTGCCTTATCAAAGGGAAATTCCTGTGTGATAGAAGCAGGTCCTTCAATTACCCATAAGTGGAAAAGCTCACTTGTGTTAAGCATATTATCGGTATAGCCCAAGTCAATTTTTTCATCCCTGGGATAACCTGTTACAATTCTGTCAACCAGCGTGTTATAGAATGTGTTTTCCTTTTCTACCCAGTCGATAAAATCTGAGCCCAAATCCCACATTTTCGCATATTCTAAAACATATTTTTTCAAAGTTGAGCCGTTTTTGTCAATAAGCTCACATGGCAAGAAAATAAAGCCCTTTAAACCTTTGTCAAAGCGTCTTTTTAAAAGCAAAGTAACTTTGGCGGGAAATGTCACATCGGGAGCATTTTCAGGTTTGTCGTCGTTGGAAAAAGTAATACCCGACTCAGTTGTGTTTGAAACCACAAAACGAAAATCAGGATTTTCTGCAAGCTTCAAATAGCTTTCAAAATCCTCATAAGGCTCAACAGTTCTCGTAATAACATCAATTTTCTTTGTATCAACTGTAGGTACGCCATCTTTTAAGCCACGCATTATATGGGTATATTTGCAATTTTGCTCTTCTAACATTTTGCACATACCATTTTTGATTGGCTGAACAACGCAGACACCTGCATTAAAATCTGTGTTTTCGTTGGTAATCTGCACAATCCAATCCACAAAACCTCGCAAGAAGCCACCCTCGCCGAACTGAATAATTTTTTCTGTGTAACTCATAATTTTTCCTCCTATCCTCCAGGTCATATATATTTATTATTCCTTCAAAACACTGTATATTATGATTATAAACCAAAAAATACAGTGTTTTCCTTTAATTTTTTGATATTTTAGCTAAAAAACATTAAATTTTTGATTGAATATTGATAGTTTTTGTGATATTATTTTAATGAGGTGATTTTATGCTTATAAATACTTATAAAAATCCTGATTTCTCTCACCAAATTGTTGAAAACAGAAGAAAAAGCACGGGCGTGCACTTCCACGACAATCACGAGCTTTACTATCTGGTAAACGGCAGCACAAAATACTTTATAGGCGATAAAATTTTTCAGATTGAAAGTGGAAATTTTGTTATTATTCCCGCAGGGATGCAACACAAAACCGATAGCGAAACCTGTCTTCACAACGAGCGTATTTTGTTAGGTTTTTCAAGCCAGGAATTTCATCAACCAGTAAAAGATGCATTGGCTTTACTTTTTGAAGAAAATGTAATCTATATTCCTGATTCCAGGCTTGATGTTATGAACAGTATTTTCTCAAAAATCGAAACGGAGTACAAATCCACTGATAACCTGAGTCAAATTATGATAAACATTTACATATCCGAGCTTATAATGCAGATTTCACGACACAAATTAAACTATAATCCCACCATACCGGACACCGACAGGACGATACACAAAATTTCAAAATTTATAACCGAAAATTTTATGTCTCAGGGCCTTTCACTTAACAGCTTAAGTCGCGATTTTGCAATGAGCTCTGCCCATTTATCCCGCAGATTCAAGGCTGTTACAGGGATGGGAATAAATGAATATATCACATATGTAAGACTACTTAACTCAGAGCGATTATTAAAGGAAACCGACCTTGCCATAACGGAAATAGCTGGTCTTTGCGGTTTTAATGACAGTAACTACTTCTCCACTGTTTTCAAAAAAGCAAAAGGTATAACACCATTAAAATTTTCACATAATGCAAAAAAATTTACAAATCAATAAAAAAGACATCCGTCTTTATGACGGATGTCTGATTTTTTTATGTTTTAATTATTTGTTGTCCTTAATTGCTGCCTGAGCCGCTGCAAGTCTTGCAATCGGAACTCTGAAAGGTGAACATGATACATAGTCCAAACCAATTCTGTGGCAGAATTCTACAGATACAGGGTCGCCGCCGTGCTCACCGCAGATACCAGAGTGAATTTCAGGGCGAACCGCCTTACCCATCTTAACTGACATTT
>JAZNUA010000143.1:0-11857 GCA_045592045.1 Congzhengia sp.
CTACGATCCGACTTGGCAGTTTTGATAAAAAATGAAAAAGTAAATAATATTACTGTATCTGGGATCACCGAGATTTTTGCCGAAAACGGTGAACGAGTAGCCAATAATGAAATCATCGCTATGCTTTACGGCAATACTGAAGATAAGGCGTTGGCTACAGAGCTTTTCGAAATAAATAAAGAAATCCATGCATTAAGGACAAGCGATGTAGAGGATTTTGCATATATAAACGACACCATGCAGATGGAAAGTGAGCTTTCAGACTATGTAGATGATATCATAGAATGTGCAGCAGAAAATGATTTTACTAAGTTTTCTGAATATAAGCACAAGATAGAAACTATCATATCGCAAAAGGCAATTGTTAAAGGTGAAAGTGTTACAACTCCTGCTGAAAATCTGATTGCTCTTCAGACAAGAAAAAATGAAATAGAGTCAAAACTGGGCGCTTCTGCAAAAATTATTGTTGCCCATATGTCAGGAGTGTTTATAGAGGGCAAGGATGGATTTGAAGATATATTGACTCCTTCAAGCATAGAAAGTATTGATCCTCAGACTATAAGCAATGTCATAGAAGACAGTAAAAACGGCGTTGAACTCAACGATGACAGCAACTATACATACAGAATCGTTGATAATTTTTCATATTATGTTGCAGTAAATGTCAATAAGAAACTTGCACAAGATCTTAAGGTAGGCGACAGTGTAGTTGTTAGATTTACCGATTTTTCCAATGAGGATAGCCAGGCGGAAGTTAAGTATATTTCGTCTGCAAACGCAGAAGATGTCTGTACAGTAGTGGTAGCTTGTGACAATTATGTAGAAGGAATTTTGTCAAGACGAGTTGTGAATGTTGATTTTGTTAAAAAGAGCGTTAACGGCTATAAAGTTAATGTGGAATATATCCACACAGAGAATAACACAGTCGGTATATATGTCAAGCGCGGTGCGGTGATGAAGTTTCTGCCTGTAAATATTGATTACAGCAATGAAAAAGAAGCAATAGTATCTTCAGCTGATATGTCAAAGCCGATTAAATCATACGATGAGATAGTGACTAATGCGCCTGAATTTAAGGACGGTAAGGTTATAGTATCACAATAAAGGAAGGGTAGCTGTGATAAAAGATAATGTAAAAAGAGTTCTTGATAATATTGCAGAAACTGCAATTAAATCTGGCAGAAATCCTGAAGATGTTACACTTGTTGCTGTTACAAAAACAGTTACAGCAAAAGAAGCACAAGAAGTGATGGATGCAGGAGTATTGACTTTGGGAGAAAACAGAGTGCAGAGTTTACTCGATAAATACGAAGTATTGAAGGATACACCAATATGGCATCTTATTGGTCACCTTCAGACAAATAAGGTAAAATATATATCCGATAAGGTTTCAATGATTCATTCTGTTGACAGTTTGAAATTAGCGGAGGAAATTGACAAAAAATTCAGAGACGCTGGAAGAATAGCAGATATTCTGATTCAGGTTAATGTTTCAGGAGAGGATAGCAAGTTCGGGATTACTCCCGCGGACAGCTTCGCTTTGGTTGAAGAAATATCAAAACTTGAAAATGTCAGGGCAAAAGGTCTTATGACCATGGCACCACTGATAGCCACATCTGATGAATGCAGAAAATATTTTTATGAGCTGAAAAAGCTCTCTTGTGATATCGCTGACAGAAAATACAATAATGTTTCAATGGAACATCTATCTATGGGAATGAGCGGCGACTACAAGGAAGCTATATCAGAAGGTGCAACATTGGTTCGTGTGGGCAGTGCACTGTTTAACTAAGCGCAAAATATCTTTACATAAAATTTAAATTAACTTATTTATACTGAAAGGAAGGAAAAAATGGGTACAATGAACAAAATGCTTAAATGGATTGGACTTGCAGATGAAGAGGAGGAAATATACGAAGTGGAGGCTGACAACGAAGAAGTTGTAGAGCCTGCGTTTCCGTTGGGAAGAAAAGCAAAAGTTTCTTCAATTTCAAGTGGCGCACCTTCAAAGGTTGTTGTAATTCAGTTTTTGAATTTTGATGACGCAAAGGATGCGGCTGACCACTTGAAAAACAGAAAGCCTATCGTTGCAAATTTGGAAAAGCTTGATAATGAAACAACACGCAGAGTTGTGGACTTTTTATCAGGTGCAGTATACGGTGTAGGTGGAAAAATTCAGAATGTTTCTAACAGAATTTTCCTTATCACACCCAGTAATGTAGAAATTACAGGAAACTACCGTGACAGTGCTAAAATTAGCGCATTTCCATTTGTAGACTAATATGAAGCTGAATGCGAATTCACAGGATAGTGAATGGCTTTCAAGATGTGAGGATTTCGAGCAGTCTGTGCTAAAGTACAAGAGTGTTCGTTTTTCTCATTTTGTAAGCCCTCATGATTTTGCGGTGTTTAAGTCCAAATTCAGACTTGACAGAGATGTACGGGTTATGTCATATGGTGGAAGTGAGGACGCCGAGAGGGTGATTCTGGGTTTTTACCCTGATTTTTTAGAGTTGGATAAGTCTGATTTTCCTGTTATCCCTTTAAAAATTTCAAATCTGGGAAAATTGACGCATAGGGATGTTTTAGGTTCTGTTTTAGGGTTGGGCATCAAACGCGAAATGCTGGGTGACATCTATTTTGATGATGGCACTGCTGTTCTTATGTGCGAAAAAACTGCCGCAGACTATGTGTTATTTAACTTAAAAACAGTAGGCAGACAGAAGGTATCTGTTGAGGTTTACATAGATGATGCTGTTTTTCCGCTTGAACACAAGTTTGAGATTTTAAAAATCATTGTATCATCGGCAAGACTCGATGCTGTTTTGTCAGCTATTTGCCGTATGTCCCGTTCTGAGGCTGTAAGGCTGATTGCGAGTGACAATGTAAATTTGAATTTTACAACCGAAAACAATCCTGACAAAAAAGTTTCTGACAATGATATTATCTCAGTCAGACATCATGGAAGATTTGCAGTTGCAAATGTTTTGGGCGAAACCCGCAAAGGCAGAATGATTATGGAAGTAAAAAAATATATTTAGAGAGAGGACTGGAAATTATGATTACGCCTATTGATTTAGAAAATAAAGAGTTTAAAAAAAGTTTTCGCGGATACGATATAGATGAAGTTGAAACATTTTTGACTGAGCTTTCTAAGGATTATGCAAAAAACTATCGTGAAAATGCAAGTCTTAAGGATAAGAATGCAATTTTGAATGATGCAGTCGAAAATTATAAAGAGATGGAAGAAACGATGCGTAGTGCTATAATTTCCGCACAGAGAACCAGCGAAGAAATTTTAAGAAATGCTCACGAACAGGCTGATGTTATTGTAAAGGAAGCGAAAATTCGTGCTTCTGAAATACTGAATGAGGCAGAAAAAGACATTCAGAATTTAAAGCGTGAAACCTCAGAAATAGAAGGAAGAAATATGCTTCTTCGCGCAAAACTCAGAACGGTTTTGAATACATATATAGGTATGCTTGATGAAATACCTACAGCTGATGAGGAAGTAAGTGAAATTAAAGAAGTAAAAAAAGTTGACACAGACACAAAGGTAGTAGCTACCGAAACAGTTCGCGTTGACATAAATAATAAATTAGATGATGAAGCAGAATAATGCTTTAAGCTATAACAGTTAGGAGAGAAAGCAAAAATGGCAGAAGATTACGGTAAAACTCTTAATTTGCCGAGCACCGAGTTTTCGATGAGAGCAAATCTTCCTCAGAGAGAACCTGAAATACTCAAAAAATGGCAAGATGAAAATATGTATGAAAAGTTAATGAAAAATAACGAAGGCAAGCCTCTTTTCATACTTCACGACGGCCCTCCATATGCAAACGGAAATATGCACATGGGACACGCACTTAATAAAACATTAAAAGATGTTATTACGAGATTTAAGAATATGGATGGATTCCGTGCTCCTTACATTCATGGTTGGGACACTCATGGTCTTCCTATCGAAAGACAGGCAATTAAACAGCTTGGCGTAAACAGACACGAGGTAAGTACGGTAAAATTCCGCGATATGTGTCGCGATTTTGCTCTTTCACAGGTTGAAAACCAAAAGTCACAGATTAAGCGTTTAGGCGCCCTTGGCGATTGGGATAATTCTTATCTCACACTTGCTCCTGAATTTGAGGCAAAACAGGTTGAAATCTTTGGAGAAATGGCTAAAAAAGGATATATTTACAAAGGCCTTAAACCGATTTATTGGTGTACAGATTGCGAGACTGCTTTGGCTGAAGCAGAAATCGAATACGAAGAAGATAAAACAAGCTCAATTTATGTAAAATTCAGAGTTTCAGAGGACAACGGTGTTTTTGCTGATACAGGTGTTGACAAAAGCGACATCTATTTTGTAATCTGGACAACAACTACCTGGACTCTTCCCGGTAATGTGGCTATCGCCTTAAATCCTGACTTTACTTATAGTTTGGTTAAGACAAACGGTGAGTATTATGTTTTAGCTCACGAGCTTATTGAAAATGTATTGGCTGCAGCTAAAATCTCCGACTACGAGGTTGTAGCTCAGTTTACAGGTAAAGAGCTTGAACTTATCCGTTGCAAGCACCCCTTTATCGATAGAGAATCATTGGTAATAGTTGGTGACCATGTAACATTAGACGCAGGTACAGGATGTGTTCATACTGCTCCCGGTCATGGTGCAGAGGACTATATCGCTTGCAGAAATTACAAAGAAATCCCCATTATTGTTCCTGTTGACGGCAAGGGTTATTTAAACGAATTAGCAGGTGAATTCTGTGGGCTTTTCTACGAGGACTCCAATGCTAAGATTATCGAAAAATTAAAAGAAGTAAACGCACTTTATGCGATAGAAGACATTATCCACCAGTATCCTCACTGCTGGAGATGTCATAAGCCTATTGTTTTCCGTGCAACAGAACAGTGGTTTGCATCGGTTGATGATATCAAGGATGCGGCAGTTGAAGCTATAAAGGGTGTACGCTGGATTCCAAAATGGGGCGAAGACAGAATCACTGGTATGGTTATCGACAGAAGTGACTGGTGTATTTCAAGACAGAGAACATGGGGTGTTCCTATTCCGATTTTCTACTGTAAAGATTGCGGAAAAGAGCTTATCACAGAAGATTCCATTAAAGCTGTTGCAAAGCTCTTTGGCGAAAAGGGTTCTACCGCTTGGTACGATACAGACCCTGCTGACATTTTACCTGTAGGTACAAAATGCGCATGCGGATGTACAGAATTTACAAAAGAAAAAGACATTATGGATGTTTGGTTTGATTCAGGTTCATCCCATTCAGGTGTTTTAGATGTAAAAGAGGGGCTTCGTTTCCCTGCTGACCTTTATTTAGAGGGTAACGACCAGTATAGAGGTTGGTTCCAGTCATCTCTTTTAACATCGGTTGCAGCTCGCGGCGAGGCGCCTTACAAAACAGTTATTACCCATGGTATGATTGTTGACGAAACAGGCGAAAAGATGTCAAAGTCAAAGGGAAACGGTATAAGCCCTCAGGACATTATAGAAAAATACGGTGCAGATTTACTTCGTTTATGGGTTGTATCTGCTGACTATAAAACAGATATGAGAATTTCTGACGGAATTTTAAAGCAGTTATCAGAATCCTACAGAAAAATTAGAAACACAGCAAGATATATTTTGGGTAATATCAGCGACTTTAATCCTGAATGTGACATGGTCGCAACAGAGAAATTGCAGGATATTGACAAGTGGGCTTTAATCAGACTTTCAAAATTAACAGAAAAAGTTTTGGAAGCTTACAGAAATTACGAATTCCACATTGTTCAGCACGCTATCCACAATTTCTGTATTGTTGATATGAGTAATTTCTATTTGGATGTTATCAAGGACAGATTGTACACAGAGCGTGCAGACAGCGTTGCTCGCCGTGGTGCTCAGACAGTAATGTATAAGATTTTGGATTCTTTGGTAAAAATGCTGGCGCCTGTACTTGCATTTACAAGTGAAGAAATCTGGGCTAGTATGCCTCATACATCTTCTGATAAAAAAGATTATGTTATCTTAAACGATATGCCAAAGCCCACACCTGAGCTTTATGACGATGTATTTGAGTCAAAATGGGATAGACTTATGCTCGTAAAAGCAGATGTTTCAAAGGCGTTGGAGGAAGCTCGAGGTGCAAAGGTAATAGGTAAATCCTTGGGAGCTGAAGTTAAAATTTACGCTGATGGTTCATATTATGAATTATTGAAGGAAATGGAAAAGGATTTATTCACATACTTTATTACATCAGGTGCCGAGGTTAAGCCTCTGGCAGAAGCAGGCGACGACATTGCCTCTGGCGAAACAGGTATTAAGGTAGCAGTTTCGGTTGCTTCAGATGATGAATGTGAGCGTTGTTGGATTCACTCAAAGACAGTAGGCGAAGATGCAACACATCCCACACTTTGTGCAAGATGTGCAAGCGTTCTTAAGGAGGACTAAAAAATTGCTTATACCATTTTTTGCGGGTATATTTATAATTGCGATTTTAGACCAGACGGCAAAGTTTTTTGCCGTCGGTCTTTTAAGTGAAATGAAAACAATCCCTCTGTGGAAAGATGTTTTTCATTTTACTTATCATCAGAACACAGGCGGAGCCTGGGGCATGTTAGAAAATCACACTTGGATTTTGACTTTAGTAACTTTTTTTATTATTGTTGCCGTGGTGTCTTATATGGTTTTTAAAAGACCAAAAAACAAGTGGCTTCTAACAGGAATAACATTTATAGTAGGCGGTGCTGTAGGAAATTTAATAGACAGAGTGAGATTGGGATATGTAATTGATTTTTTTGATTTTACTGTGATTGATTTTCCTATATTTAATGTAGCAGACAGTTTCATAACCATCGGAGCGATAATTTTTTGCATATATGTAATTTTTATGAGTGATAAAAAGGAGAACTGATATGGCATTTTTTTTGGCGAAACAAGAAGATAACGGCACTCGCTTGGATGTTTTTTTGTCAAAATATGCCGATATTACTCGTTCCAACGCTCAGAAATTATTAGAAGATGGCTGTGTCACAGTCAATAGCAAGACAGAAAATAAAAAATATAAATTAAAAACAAACGACGAGGTTCAGGTTACTTTTCCTGAGCCTCGTGTTATTGATGCTGTTCCTCAGGATATACCTCTTGATATCGCGTATGAGGACGATGATATAATAGTAATAAATAAGCCGCAGGGGATGGTTGTACATCCAGCTGCAGGTAATTATGACGGTACTTTGGTAAATGCTTTGATGTTTCATACCAAGGGAAACTTATCGGAAATAAATGGCGTAATCCGTCCTGGAATTGTTCACAGGATAGATAAGGATACCAGCGGAATTTTAGTTGTTGCAAAAAATGACAAAGCACATATTTCGCTGTCCCAACAAATCAAAGAGCACAGCATGACCAGAGAGTATTATTGTCTTGTGGTGGGAGGAGTTAAGGAAGATTCCTTTACTGTGGATAAACCTATTGGCAGAGACCCTCGTGACCGCAAAAAAATGCTGGCAGGAGTCTCAAACGGACGAAATGCAGTGACGCATTTTTATGTGGAAAAAAGGTATTCTGGGTACACACTTTTAAGGTGCGTATTGGAAACAGGAAGAACACACCAGATTCGTGTACATTTAAAAAGCATCGGCAAGGCTATTGTAGGAGATTCTGTATATGGTCTCAAGAAAGATAAACTGGCAGAACAAAACAATATTTCAGGTCAGCTTCTGCATGCGAAAAAATTGGGATTTATACATCCTTCAAAGAATGAATATATGGAGTTTAATAGTGAATTGCCGTCAAAATTCTTATGCATATTAGACAAAATTGACGATAATAAATAGTTAAAAACGCCAAAAATTAGAAATAATGACGAATTATCGTTGACTATTTATAAATGTTGTAATATAATGAAATATGTGCATATGTTTGTATGTATCAGCAAAGGATTGAGAAGTAATTTGAACAACAAGATAAATTACGAAAGCATGAATGATGAAAAAGTGGTAGAGCTTGCACAGCGTGGTGATAGCAGTGCGACAGACTTTATTCTGAATAAGTATAAGGATTTTGTGGAGCTTCGTTCTATGCCGTATTTTATGGCAGGAGGCGAGCGTGACGATCTTATACAGGAAGGTCTTATAGGTCTTTATAAAGCGATAAAGTCATATAGCTCTGATAAAAAGGCAAATTTTAAAACATTTGCAGAGATTTGTGTTGTAAGGCAGATGATTTCAGCTGTAAAAAGTTCGACACGCAAAAAAAATTCACCGCTCAATTATTATATTTCTATTCATGTACCTGAGGATGAAATGGATACTATATCAGGTAAGCTTATAGATATTAAGAACAGTGATCCAGAAAGTATGCTGATAGAGCAAGAATCAGCACAAGGTATGCAAAACAAAATCAACAGTGTATTAAGTGATTTTGAATCTGAGGTTTTGGGATATTATCTGTCAGGCGCTTCTTACAAGGCAATAGCGGATGTTATAGGAAAATCGCCCAAGGCGGTCGATAATGCTCTTTGTCGAATTAAGAAAAAAATAGAAAAGTATATTTGATTGTAGGCCATAAGGCTTTCAATATATTTTATTCAAAGTGAGGGATTTTTAATGTACGAAGACAAAACACTCGTATGCAAAGACTGTGGTGCCGAGTTTGTGTTTACAGCAGGCGAACAGGAATTTTATGCTGAAAAAGGTTTCGAAAATGAACCCAGTCGATGCAAAGAATGCAGAATTGCAAGAAAGAACAGCATCAGACAGAACAGAGAGATGCACACTGCAATTTGTGCAGACTGCGGTAAAGAAGCTCAGGTTCCATTTGAACCTAAGGAAGACCGCGCTGTATACTGCAGTGAATGCTTCGCTAAGCACAAAGGCGAATAATTTGTGAAAACTGCAATGTTTTAGTAGTACAATTTTATACATAAAAGTTTCATCTGTAAAAAGTTTTGCAAGTTGAAAAAAAGTTGTTAAAAGTACTTGCATTTTAATGTTGTATTTGTTATAATGTTAATAGTGGATATTGTGGTTAGAAAGAGTGGGCGTTGTTCCCACTCTTTCGCATTATATTAAAAAAATAAGGGGATTATTGTATGGCATACAACAAAACCGAACAAGAAGTTATCAAACTCCTAAATCCCATAATCAAGGAAAGAGGCATTGGACTTTGGGATATGGAGTTTAAAAAAGAAGGACAGTCTTATGTTTTGCGGGTTTTTCTGGATAAAGACGGGGGTATCGGCATAGATGACTGTGAAATTATCAGTCGTGCATTAAGTGAAAAATTAGACGAAACAGATCCTATACCTCAGGAGTACATGCTTGAGGTGTCGTCAGCGGGGCTTGACAGAGTTATAAAATATGACTTTCACTTTGAAAAATGTATGGGCAAGAATGTTGATGTAAAGCTTTTTGGGACTATTGATGGCTTAAAGGAATTTACAGCGGAGCTTTGCGGATATGACGAAGAAAATGTATTTTTAAAAATCAACGGAAATGAAAAATCATTTCCAAAAAATAAAATATCATCTATTAGACTTACAGTAGAATTTTAGTTTGGAGGAATTAACAAAATGAATCAGGAGTTTATTACTGCATTAGCAGAAATCGCGGCAGATAAAAACATAAGCAAAGAATCTTTGATAGAAACAATCGAATTTGCTTTGATTACTGCTTATAAGAAAAACTATGACCATGCGCAGAATGTTTCGGTAAACATTGATAATGTTACAGGCGAGATTAAGGTATACCAGCAAAAAACAATAGTAGAAGAGGTAGAAAATCCCAATTTAGAGGTAACCCTTGACGAAGCAAAGCTAATAAACGGCAACTATTCATTGGGAGATATAGTAAACTATGAAGTAACTCCTAAAAGTTTCGGAAGAATAGCAGCCCAAACAGCAAAACAGGTTGTTGTTCAGCGAATTAAAGAAGCGGAAAGAGATAAGGTAATAAATATGTACCGTGACCGTGAAAACAAAATGGTTACAGGTCTTATTGTAAAAAATGAAGGAAAGCTTGTTTTTGTGCAGATAGGTAGTGATACGGAGGCTATTTTGCCTTTAAATGAGCAGATAGTAGGTGAGAACTATCAGACAGGTACAAGAATGAAATTCTTTGTAGCTGAGGTTAAATTAGTTTCTAATAATCCCCAGATTATTTTATCAAGAACTCATCCGTTATTGGTTAAGAAACTTTTTGAACAGGAAGTTCCTGAAATCACAGACGGTGTAATAGAGATAAAATCAATATCCCGAGAGGCAGGTTCTCGCTCTAAGATTTCTGTTTTCTCAAATGACGAAAATGTAGATGCTGTGGGTGCTTGCGTAGGTCAGCGTGGAGCCAGAGTTCAGGCGATTTGTGATGAACTTGGCGGAGAAAAAATTGATATCGTAAAATACAGTGAGGATCCGGCAGAGTTTATTTCTGCATCCTTGAGCCCATCAGATGTTGTAAGTTGCACAATTGATGAAGAGGAACATGCGGCCAAGGTTATAGTTCCCGATGGACAGCTATCTCTCGCTATCGGTAAGGAAGGACAAAACGCAAGGCTTGCAGCAAAACTTACAGGCTGGAAAATAGATATTAAAGCGGAGGCGTAAGGATTTGGGATATATACCGATAAGAGAATGTATCCTTTGCAGAAAAAAAATATTAAAGTCAGAGCTTTTGCGGATTGTTAAGAAAAACGAAGCAATAGAGCTTGACGAAGCACAAAAGAAAGACGGCAGAGGAGCGTACATTTGTCGTAATTGCAGAAAATCGGAGGATTTGATTAAAAAGCGTGTTTTAGACCGTGCATTTAAAACAAAAATCCCCGACGAAATCTACGAATTACTAAAGGGAGAATAAAATGGATAAGGTTTTGAATCTTATAAGTCTGGCGACGAAAGCAGGCAAGGTCAAAACAGGTGAATTTTTGACAACAAAAACTCTGCAGGAAGGTGCAGGATACTTGGTGATAATAGCATCTGACACATCAGAAAAGTCAACTAAAAGACTTATGGGTATTTCTGAAAATTATGAGTGTAAGGCAGTGGTTTACGGAACGAAGCAAGAGCTTGGTAAGTTCACCGGAAAAACAGAAAAAAGTGTTATAGTAATAACAGACGAAGGTTTTTCTTCTGCTGTGCTTAAAAAGATAGAAAACAAATAAAAAACAGATTATGCGGTAAACTATTACCGTTTGACAGTTAATATTTCGGAGGTGGCGTACATGGCAAAAGTAAGAGTGCACGAGTTAGCAAAAGAGCTGGATTCAAACTCTAAAGAAATTGTTGGACTTATGTCAGGATTTGGTTTTCCTACAAGAAACCATATGAGTTCGTTGGAACAGGAGGAACTTGATGTACTGTTTGAGCGTCTTACTCAGGCATACGATGGAAAGGTTGAAATTCCTGTATTTGCAAAGGTAAAACAAGAGGCAGAAAAGCCTGCTAAAAAGAAAAAAGAAAAAATCGCAAAAGAAGAAAGTGTGGACATCGCAGAGCCTGAGGTTGCACAGATTGATGAACCTATCGGCAGAAAGGTGCGTTATGTTGATACCCGTCAGACAGTTGTTGATTTAAACAAAATAGACGATGAGATAATTGAAGAGCTTATCCCTGAAAATGTTTCTGACGACGGCGTTAAAAAGCAAAAGCTTAAAAAAGGTAAAGATAAGCTTCGTGATAACAATCAGTTTAAAAACAAAGTTAAAGTAAACAAAGAAGAAAAAGTTAAAAAAGGTCCGATAATAGTTAAAATTCCTGATGAAATAGGTGTTGGCGAGCTTGCAGAAAGATTGGAAGTCCCCGCAACAGAAGTCATCAAAAAGCTTATGATTTTAGGTGTAATGGCATCAATCAGTCAGAGT
>JAZNUA010000144.1:0-5964 GCA_045592045.1 Congzhengia sp.
GAAGCAAGCAACCCTTATGGTTATGAAATTGTTGTAACAGGAGAAGATTATGATGCTCCTAACAAAACAATAGCTGAACCTAAAGAAATTACGATTACTCTTGATAAAGGCTACGCTATTTCTTCCTATGTTGCTTACACAGGCGGAAAAGGTTATACAACACTTGCTGCTGCAGTTGCAGCTGCTGAAGAAGGCGACACAATCGACCTTATGGGTAATGTTGTAGATCTTCCCGAAGTACATAGCCTTAAAATTACTAAAGATATAACTATCGAAAATGGTACAATCGACATTACAAACGGCACATGGAACGGAAATTCCATTATTGAAGTTTACGGCGGAACAGCAACTGATTTTGTTGTAGCAACATTCAATGATGTTGATTTTGTTGGTGACAATTACAGTTCTGCATTCGGCGTTATTTATGCTTATAATCATGGTAAGGCAGTTATAAACGGATGTGACTTCAATCTTTCAAATGAAAAGTACAGTGCAGGTGGCGTACTCAAAGGTAATGGTATTGCAGGTTCAGCTTTTGATGTAACAAATTCAACCTTTGATCTTGAAAATCCCAACAGAATTATTGCAAATGCAACTGTTGCTCTTGAAGGAGTAACAATTACTGCAGCAGTTACAGACGATACTCTTGTTGTAGGCGATATGAACAACCATGCATTCAGAAACCTTGTTGGTACAGTAAACAACTCTAAGATTTCTGTTGACGGATTTGAAACAGGTATTAAAAATACAGAAGGTGACCTTGCAATTTCAGGCAATTCTGAAATTATTCTTACTGGCTCCAAAGACACTGACCTTGTTGTTGGTGCAGGCAAAAAAGTTTCTGTAGACGATACATCAAAGCTTTATGCTGACACAAAAGACATTGCTGACGATGCAATATTAAGTGGCGATGGTCTTATTGTAAAAGCTGACAGCATTTATGTTCAGTACAAAAAAGTTGACAGCGCTGAAGGCAGCGATAAGTATGAAATCGTTCTCGTTGGTGCAAATGCCGAAAAAATCAACGAACTTGCAACTGCTGACCTTACATTCGACTTCGATGGTAATCCTGTAACAAACGGCGCTATGGACTACATAGTTGAACCTGCTGAAGGTGTGGCACTTTCACAGCTTGGCGACAGATTTATGTTCAACTACGACGGTGTTACAAAATACGAAGAATCCGGTACAGCTATTGTAATCGGTACAATCACAATTGACGGTTATGGTACATATACTCTTAAAACAGATAGCACTGTTAAAAACGCTGTTTATGCAACAAAAATCAGAGATAACATTGTTGATGGATTTGAAGATGCAGCAACACTTGTAATTAATACTGATTTAAAAGCTGACGACGGTATGGTTGGTGAAATTGTTAACGGAAATATCGCAGTTCCCACAAGAGAACTGAAAATTACAATCGACTTCCCGAACGCAGTTGAAGATAACGCTATCGCATATCAGGATATGAAGGTTGAAATCACAGGTACAATTGACGGCGTAAACAAGACTGTTGCTTACAATCTTGGTGAAGACGAAATAGCTATGGCTAATGGTTCTTATGTAGTTACAGAAGACAAACTTGTTCTTAACAATGCATACACAGTAACAGTATCAGGTGCAGGTTACAGAACAGCTCGTTACACTGTTACAATGACAGAAGATAAGACACTTAGATTCTGGAACAATGTAATGGACGAAGCACAGTTTGTAGAAATCGGCAAAGATTCAAGCAAAGTAAATGTTACATTCCTTGCAGGCGATATTGTTAAGGATAACAATATCAACATTTATGACCTCTCGGCAGTTGTATCATACTTCGGTACTTCAAACGATACAGCAGCTTACAGTGATTATGCAAAATATGACTTAAACCGTGATGGCGTAATCGACTCTAAGGATGTAGCTTATGTACTTGTTTCTTGGAACAACTAATTAAATTTAAAAACTCCCGAAAAGCAGTTGTTTTTCGGGAAGAGGTGGGAAGCACCGCTTCCCCCTCTTTCAAAACATATAACTTGTTCTACATCATTTTCCCCCCGCTTTCATGCAGAATGGGTTGTATGTTTTGAAAGAGGCAATACACCTCTGCATAAAACATACAAAGGAGCAAATAACTTATGACACGCAGTAAAATCATTTCACTATTATTGAGTATTGTTATGCTTATCAGTATTCTACCATTGCACACTTTGGCGGCTGATAATGATAAGACTCTGCGTTCGGTTTACCTGCATGCACAGGGAGAAAATCCGCAGGAGACGACAAATAACAGTACAATATATATGGGTGAAGACGCAGATATATATTTTGCGGTAGATGATCCAAATAAAGGAGAGTATGTAAACAACACGCACACAGAGCCACAATACGACATAAACGGTTATACTCTCCGTATTTGTTTTGATCCTGCATATTTTGATTTTGCCAGCGGTGATAACAGTACACCTATAGATTACAGCATTCCTGATGAAGGATTTGGTACATCAGATAAGGATGACGAAGAACTTGGAGACGATACTGGAATCGATGTTCCGCAGTCTGTGGGCTATTTTGTGTATAGACATGGTAGTGGTACTTATACATTGGGAGCAAACACATATAAAACTGCGTACATAACGGTATTCTACAGTGGTGGCTATGTTCCTCAAAAAGAGGATGGAAAGCTTTGGTATAATCTTGCAAAGCTTTCTTTAACTCCTAAAAAGACAGGTAGCACCGATGTGTTTATCGATATAGACAGCGGTGACGAAAAATATGCACTTGAGTTGTTCGCAAAAAACAAGTCTGATGAACTTGCAGAGCAGACCTTTGATTTTAATGCAATAAATGGCGGATACCACCATATTTTAATTAAAGATAAGTCAAAGCCGACTCCGCCTATTGCAAAGCCGACTTCTGGTAGCTATGTTGAAACGGTAACTGTTGAGCTTACCCAAGAAGACAATCTTCCCATTTACTATACAACAGATGGAAGTGAGCCAGCAGGAAGTTCTACGAGAATTTTATACGATGGACGACCAATCGAAATCAATCTTGATACAGAAATAAAAACTTGCGCATACCGTGCAAGTGACAATAAATATTCCAGTGCAGTAAGTTATGATTACAAAATCTTGCCCGACAGACCGTATTTGTTTGATGAAGATAAGGTTTTGTTGCCTGATATAAACACTCTTTCGACAAAGATTGATGTATATGCTTCAGATAAGAATGTTTACGGAAACATAGCAGATGGCAGCGAGGTTTATTATACATTTTCGGATTTAGATACTGAAAACCCGGTTATTGGTGATGATCCCAAAATAAGTTGGGTTAAGGTTTCCAAGCAAAATCCGGTTATAGAAATTGATAAAAACACGACTGTAAGACTTATTACTAATAAATTGGGAAAATACAGCGAGCCTGCCGTATATTACTTCTCAATCAAGCCTCTTGCACCTACAGCAGACAAACCTTCAGGCGAATATACTGAAAAAATTGACATAAGACTTTCGTGTGGAACAGAGGGCGCAACAATTCACTATACTATTGACGGAAGCGATCCCAAAACAAACGGAATAGAATACACGGGTATTCCAATTACTCTTGTAAAGGACACAACTCTTCGCGCCATAAGCTTTTACGATGGAGAATGGAGCGATAAGGTTTCATACTATTATCTCTTTAGCTTCTATGATGATTATGGTGTGGATGCGTTCTATCCGTCAGGTGTTTATGAAGGAAGTGTTAATGTAACTCTTACTCCAAACAATCCGGACTATACCATAATGTATCATACCGGTGATGGTCAGTGGAAAAAATACGCAGATGTTCTTGAACTTGGAGAAGATACCAATATTACAGCAAAGGCTGTTGAATTTGAGGCAGACGGAACTACCGTTAAGTTCGAGGGAGCAGAATATGTCTTTACATATAAAATAAAACCATTGCCTCCTGAATTTGCACCGGAGAGCACACAGTTTACAAATGCAAGCAAAATTACAATTTACACGCCTGAAAGCACAGAGGTAAATAGTGACGATTACGATCTTTACTATACACTTGACGGAAGTGATCCTACAACCAGTACCACAAGAATTCATGCAAATGAAGCATCTGATTCTGCTGTGATTGATATTACAAATTATACTGTGGTAACAGCAGCAGTTCTTAAAAATGGTGAAAGCTGGTCAAGTGTTGTTAAACATTCGTACGATATTGTAACATTAAAACCTGTTAAGCCTCTTACCACACTTCTTCCAGGATATTATATCCATGAAATAGGTGGCGAAGGCTTTGCAACACAGTTTATGCCTGTACCACAGGGAACTCAAATTTACTACACCATTTCCTATGATGGTGGATTATGTCCTGATCCGGTTCCAAATACATCAGGAACATATCTTTATGACGGAACAGCATTCATCGACATCAAAGGTAATACAGTTATAAAAGCAGTTGCAGTTAATAGCTTTGGTGTGAAGAGTGATGTAGGTATATTCTCGTATACGGTAACACCTGAAGCACCGAAGTCTGCTCCTTCTGCCACAATCAACGCTTCATCACTTCCTGTTGTTCCGGTTGATGCTGTTAAAGGAAGCACTGTAAACTACAAAATCGGTAGCTTTGAAAATGAGTTCATAAATGTTGATGATGAAAGATTTTATATTGATACAGAAAACGGTATGGCATACCGAGACAATGAGTGCACCGAGCAACTTGGTTCGTTAAATACAGGTGTAAATTCCGGCAGTGTCACATTGGAGATTTCTTCTACACTTGATGGCGTAGAAAGTGATACCAACAGATATACATACGCAATTTCAAATAGTCCGGTTCTTGCTCCGCCTTATGCAGATAAGGAAACAGGAACTTACGAGGAAAGAAAAATTGATGATAACAACAATGTTCTGAAGGTAATGTTTTATTCGCTCAACAGTGGCGGAAAAATCCAATACAGAATTGATAACGAAGGCGAATGGAAAGATTACAACGATAATGGTCTTTTGTTTAAAGATGACACAATTTTGCAGCTCAGATATGCAAAGAACGGTAATTACAGTCCTATAGTAAGTTATGTGTATACTTTAGTGCCGCTTGCGCCGATTATTGAGCTTCCTTCAGGAACATATCTTGAAAGCGACGGCAAGACAACAACAATTGGATACGATGACAATATTCCTACCGATAAGAACTACAGTATCTGGTACAGACAAAACGGTGACAACAAAGACTTCAGATACACCGGTCAGAAAAGAGCTATTACTCATACTATGTCGTTCAAGGCTTATGTTTTGAATGAGAACACAGGAAGAGTTAGTAAGAATACAATTCATTACTACATCATTGAATCCGGAAGTGCAGCAAGCGGAAGTGTCTATATTGCATATCCTTACGATGCGGACAGAATCAGTGCACATCTGCTTGGAACTGGTGATTATGCAGAAGGCATAAAGCTGTTATCTCAAAACAAGACCGCGGATATTCACTATTATTACACATATATGAAGAAATCAGACGGACAAACTATAACAACCAATACTGCTGTTTATGATGTTACACGACCGATTATTCCAACGGCTCTTATGGATGATATTACAATCTATGCATGGCTTGAGGATGAGGGCGGAAAAATTGAAGGCAGCGACGGAACTTTTAAAATTGATTTTGTTCACTTGGATATTCCGACCACTTCTCTCGAAGCAAGCGGTAAGGTGGAATTTCCAAAGGGTACAAAATATACTCTGAAGGATTATCCAACAGATGAAAATGTTATTTTGTATTATACACTTGATGGCAGTGATCCTACAATCAGCGTTAATGCAAATCGTAAGGCATATAGCGGTGAAGAATTGACATTAAATAGTGCAACAACAGTTAAAGCCGTGTATTTCAGTGCGTGCGGAAAGTGTAAGGATATAACCGAAATTGCGAACTGTCATGATGGTGTCTATGGTCAGATTGGAACTTATAAATACA
>JAZNUA010000145.1:0-10838 GCA_045592045.1 Congzhengia sp.
GGCGTACCGCATAAAATCCTCGGTTTACTATACTGTTTGCATCTAAGATTAAAAGCTTTTTCATATTTTTCTCCTAATAAAGAAACTTGTATTTTTTTACATTGGAGGCTACTTTTTTTACATATTCCTTTGTTTCTTTAAAAGGAATATTGTCAAGATTTTCTCCATCCTTGCTGCAATTTTTATCCAAAATCCACTTATTCACATTTGTAGGACCTGCATTGTATGCAGCTAAGGCATTTTTCTCATTTCCACCATACAAATCCAGCAAATACGAAAGATAAAAACACCCTATCTCAATATTTGTCTTGGGGTCGTAGAGCTTTTCTTTGGAAAAATCTGCAAGCTTTATTTTTTCAGATACCCAGAGCCCTGTTTCCTCTGTTATCTGCATAAGTCCTATGGCACCTTTTTTTGAAACCGCTTTTCTGTCATAATTACTTTCCGCCTTAATAATGGAATAAACCAAATCCTCTGATATACCGTACTCTGTTGAATATGCCGAAACATATACCTTGTATTGCTTAGGGTAAATCATACATCCAACACGAAAAATACATATAATAACAGCGCACAAAACAAGCGCACCTATAAAAAAATTTATAATTTTACTCAAACTAACTCCCTTTAATTATCCGCCCGATTTCTTCTTCCAGATTGTGCTGACCCTCGTTATTATATATAACAAAATCAGACCTTTCGATATAAAAGCTGTCGTTCTTTTGGGCATTTATTCTCTCAGTTGCTTCAAGCTCTGTTAAATTATCTCGCTTCATTATGCGCTTTATGCGCTCTTCTTTTTTTGCAATCACACAAATCGTCACATCACAAAAATCAGCAAGTCCGCTTTCAAACAGCGCAATAGCATCAATAACAAAAATAGCAGCCTGTGAATTGTTTATCTTGTTCTTTATTTCTTCAATAACATATTTATGCGTAATGGTGTTTAATTTATGTAAGTCGTCAGCATTATTAAATACTATTTTTGCCAAAGCCTTTCTGTCAAGCACCCCGTCCAAAACCACAGACGGCCACTCATCTTTAATCTCTAAAAATGCAGGTTTTCCCGGCTCTACGACCTCTTTTGCCACTATATCTGCATCTAAAATTTCAGCATCATACTTTTCAATTATTTTTGTAACGGTGCTTTTTCCTCCGCCGGAACCACCTGTTATGCCTATAATCTTCATAACTTACTCCCTGTCAAATATTCCTGATAGCCTTGCCGCACAGTTCAAGTGGGCGTCTTTCTCTACCTTCCATTCTGACTTGTCACTTCTGTAATCAAATTGCTTGGCAAAACCGCGAACTTCTTCTTTTTCGTGTTCTAATATTTTAATCTGCAAATCAAAAAGCTCCTTGGCGTACTCGTTTTTTTTAGATTCGCTCAACTCTTCAAGTGCATCTAAAAGTTTAGCAAAATGAGGCAAACAAACCCCTCGGCTATGCAAAAACTTGTCTCTGAATTCAGGTTCTTTACCATAAAGATACCAGAATGTATTTGTAAATTTTTTCATTGTTTTTTCTATTCTCTCGCATACAAGACAACTACACGACAGCTTGTTAACTGTTTGGTGCAAAGCTTCATATGGAGATTTTTCTTTTTTGAAAAACTTACTTTTCTTTGAAAAATCGCCCGCTTCCTTGACTTTTTTTAACACCTCATCACAACGGGTTTCTAAAACCAAAGCCAAGGGAAGAGCTTTTTTTGCTCTTACCATCATACCTGCGTGATGTTTACAATAGCCTTTTTCGTTAGATAAAATTCTAAAATCAGGCTCCATCATAGCTGCGCCCAAGGCATATTCTATCTGCTCTTTTTCAAGCTTGTTTTCCAAATAACAAAAGGGGCATGCACTTTCTTCGTCCAGAGCTTCTGTTAAAGGAATTGTATAGATTGACTCAACCATTGCCGTTCTCCTAAATCAATGAAATTTGTTCTCCTGACAAATCGTCCTCTTTCAAATAAGCACCACGGGCTGGGATATTTTTCGTTCTGTAATAGTCAAAATCAGTAAATGTCACCTCGTCAAGTGTGCAAATCTTCTTTAGAGTGCTTCCCTTCTTTGGGGTTAAAACTGCTACACCCTGAGTGCTTCTTGTGGATTTTTCGGCAACCTTTGCTGTATTAAATATTAAAATTTTATTGATACTTGAAATTGCAACAAGCTCACAATCTTCGTCTATCTTTCTCATATCTGTTAAGCGTGCCTTATCAGAATATGCACCCGTAAGCTTTTTGCGGTTAGTTTTTGTTTCATAGCCCTTCATTGGGACTTTGGCTATTTTACCATTTTCAAATGCAAACAGCATATATCCCTTGTAATCCCTCGTAACGACCATATAAAGAATACTCTCACCTTCATCAAGAGATAAAATATTGGGTAAAAATTCTCCCAGATCACTTGCTTTACAGGTGGGAATATCGTTAATTTTCATTTTGTAAACATTTGACTTGTCGCTGAAGAACAGAGCATCGTCAACATTTGAACATTCAATGTCACACACAAATCTGTCATCTTCTTTCATCTTGTGAACATTACCTGCACGAAGAGACGCAAGAGTTACCTTTTTGACATAATTCTGTTCTGTAAAATACATTCTTACATTGTAATCCTCTACTGTTTCTTCTTTTATTTCTACGATGTCATCGGCATGAATAATCTGTGTTTTTCTGGGTTTGCCGTATTTTTTGGAAATCTCCGTCAACTCTTTAATTATCAGCTTTTTCATAGCCAAGTTGCTTGACAGAGTTTTGCTGATGTCTGCAATTTCTGCTCGCAAATCTGCAATATCTGCCAGACGCTTTAAGATATACTCCTTATTCAAATTACGAAGCTTGATTTCTGCCACGAATTCAGCCTGAATCATATCAATTCCGAAGCCTTCCATAAGGTTTGGTATAACCATGGCATCTTCTTCGGTGTTACGGATAATTGCAATGGCTTTATCAATATCCACCAATATTTTTTCCAGACCCAAAAGCAGATGAAGTCTGTGGTTCTTCTTATCCAAATCGAAGTTTAAGCTTCTTTTTACACATTCAAGTCTGAACTTTGTCCACTCAGATAAAATCTCACGAATGCCCATAACTTTCGGGCTTCCGTCTACTAAAATATTAAAGTTGCAGCTAAAGGCATCCTCCAAAGGAGTTTGGCGGAAGAGCTTCGCCATGAGCTTTTCTACATCTGTGCCACGCTTTAAGTCAATGGTAATTTTTAAGCCTTTTTTATCTGTTTCGTCACGAACATCTGAAATTTCTTTTAATTTTCCTGCCTTGACAAGCTCAATAATCTTATCAATTATGGCTTCAATAGTAGTAGAATAAGGAATTTCCGTAATTTCTATGCAATTGTTTTTCTTGTCGTAATTATAGGTTGCACGCACCTTTACACTTCCGCGACCCGTTTCAAAAATGTTCTTGATTTCAGCTTCATTATACACAAGCTGACCACCCGTCGAAAAATCCGGTGCCGACAAATACGGCATTAGATCTGCCTTATCGTTTTTTAAATATTCAATTTCAGCGGCACAAACTTCAGCCAGGTTAAAGCTGCATATGTTTGAAGCCATACCAACGGCAATACCCATATTTGAATTTACCAAAATGTTTGGAAATGTTGTGGGAAGCAGTCTGGGCTCTTTCATAGTGCCGTCGTAATTGTCCACCATATCTACGGTATTTGAGTCTATATTCTTAAAAATTTCTGCACAAATCGAATCGAGCTTTGCTTCTGTGTATCGGGATGCGGCAAACGCCATATCACGAGACTGGTGCATACCAAAGTTGCCCTTTGATTCAACAAAGGGATGCAAAAGCGCACCATGGTCACGAGTCAGACGAACCATAGTTTCATATATTGCCATATCGCCGTGAGGGTTCAGCTTCATCGTTTGACCTACCACATTGGCAGATTTCGTTTTGTCTCCTGACAGGAGTCCCATCTTATACATAGTATACAGAAGCTTTCTGTGAGATGGCTTAAACCCGTCAATTTCAGGAATTGCACGGGAAATAATAACGCTCATTGCATATGGCATATAGTTTGTTTCCAACGCGGAAACTACACTTTGCTCTGTAAAAAAGTTCATGTAATCAATCCCTTTCAAAAGTAAAATTTACCCATAATAACCTAAAATATATTATAGCACAGTTTTTCCATTTTTTCAAGCAAAAATACCACAAAACAAGCAATAAAAACACCGCAGGAACTCTTTCCTGCGGTGTAATAAGTCAATCTAACTCCCTTTGACCTGTATATAATTCGTAATATCGTCCGCCCAGTGCCACCAATTCTTCGTGTGTGCCGCGCTCAATGATTTCCCCATTCTCCAAAACCATAATGGCATTGGAATTTCTGACGGTGGAAAGCCTGTGAGCAATAACAAAGGTGGTTCTGTTTTCCATCAGTCTGTCCATGCCCTTTTCTATGTGCTTTTCTGTTCTTGTATCAACAGAGCTTGTAGCTTCGTCCAAAACCAAAATCGGTGCTTTAGAAAGGGCCGCGCGAGCAATGTTCAAAAGCTGTCTCTGCCCTTGTGAAAGGTTGGAGCCATCGCCGTGAATTACGGTATCATATCCGTCAGAAAGCCTTGTAATAAAGGAATGTGCCGAGGCTACTTTGGCCGCTTCTATTACTTCCTCATCGGTTGCATCAAGGCGTCCGTAACGGATATTTTCCATAACTGTACCTGTAAAAAGGTGAGTATCCTGTAAAACCATAGCTATATTTTTTCGTAAAAATTTCTGGTCATAGTCAAACAAATCAACACCATCTATGGTTATTTTTCCTTCTTTTATATCGTAAAATCTGTTTAAAAGATTGGTAATTGTGGTTTTTCCTGCACCTGTGGAACCTACGAAGGCAATTTTTTGTCCTGCGTGCGCCCATAAAGACAAATTTTTCAAAACTACTTTCTCAGGTTTGTATCCAAAGGTAACATTTTCAAAAATCACATCGCCCTTGATTTTGCCGTCACAAATCGCATTTTCCTTATTCTCAGCTTCGGGATCCTGATCTATCACATCAAATACCCGTTCTGCGCCTGCCAAAGCCGAAAATACAGTTGACATCTGCATCGAGATTTCATTTATGGGCTGTGAAAACTGCTTCGAATATGTTGAAAAAACAGTTAGTCCACCAATATCAAATCCCCGAAGCAACGCCAAAACACCGCCAACGCCTGTTGTCACAGCATAGCACACCTGACTGATATTGCCCATAATCGGTCCCATAATCCCACCAAAGAACTGCGCCTTCATCTGTTTTTGGCGCAAATCGTTGTTTAGGAGCGCAAATTCCTCTTCACAATCTTCTTCATGACAAAATGCCTTTACTACTTTCTGACCTGTTACGGTTTCCTCGATGTATCCGTTTATGGCACCTAAGGCTGCCTGTTGCTGCTTATAGTATTTGCTGCTGAATTTACCAATCAATCCACCGCTTTTTATAAAGAGCGGCACAAAAGCAACGGTAACAAGCGACAGCCATACATTTGTATAAAGCATCATAGAAAATGTACCCACAATGGATATAACTCCTAAAATAACGCTCATAATCGAGGTATCAAGCATCACTCCAACATTGTCTACATCATTTGAAAACCGGCTCATTATCTCGCCTTTACTGTTTGAATCGTAATATTTTACGGGTAACTTTTGAACCTTAGTAAATAAATCGTTCCTTATATCTTCTATTGCACTTCGGGATATTATAAGCATAGCTTTTCTTTGGAAAAACTCTGCTATAATGCAAACCAGATAAATACTCAAAAGTACTCCCAATGCATATAAAAATCCCTCTAATTTGCCCTTTGCAATATAGTTGTTTATAATGGGTCTTAACATATAAGACCCTGCAATATTTGAAACAGAACGAACAATTACCAAAATCACGGCACCTATGAGCATAATCTTGTGTTTTCCGAGGTAGCTCAAAAGCCTTTTAATCGTGTTTTTTGAGCTTTTTGGCTTGCCACCGCCCATTGCTCTTGCTCTGGCAGCCGGACCGTGCCCTCCTCTGCCTTGTGGTGCGGCTGCTCCGTATTTATTATACTGTTTTTGTAATGATTCTAAATTTCTTGCCGCCATTATCTATCCGCCTCCTTCTTTTCGTTTTGCGAATAGAAAATTTCCTGATATTCTTTGTTATTTGCCAAAAGCTCATCGTGAGTACCTATTCCTGACACTTTGCCCTCGTCCATAACAATAATTTTATCAGCGTCACAAACAGATGAAATTCTCTGAGCAATAATAATTTTTGTTATACCTGACAGCTTATTTGCAAAAGCGTCCTTTATGCGAGCTTCTGTTGCCGTATCAACGGCACTGGTGCTGTCGTCAAGGATTAAAATTTTCGGATTTTTAATTAAAGCTCTTGCAATACAAAGGCGCTGCTTCTGTCCTCCGGAAAGGTTTGCGCCTCCCTGACCAAGCTCACTTTCATATCCCTCTTGCATATTTTCAACAAACAAATCCGCCTGAGCATAATTTGCATATTCTTTCACTGTTTTTTCATCGGCCTCATCGTTGCCCCAACGGATATTGTCACAAATTGTACCGGAAAACAACACATTATTTTGCAACACCATACCTATACCTTGTCTGAGATTTTTTAAGCTATAGTCACGAACATCTGTGCCATCTACCAAGATGCTTCCGCTGTCTGCGTCGTAAAACCTTGGTATTAAGGACACTAATGTAGACTTCCCACAACCTGTCGAACCTATAATTCCAACGGTTTCGCCCGGCAAAATGCTAAAGCTGATATCATCTAAAACGGCATCCTGACTGTTTTTATGATACCTGAAGGAAACATCTTTGAACTCGATTTTTCCGTCTTTGATTTTTTTGCCTTTTTCAGTTGCCGAAAAATCGTTCAAATCAGGCACTTCATCTAATACCTCAGCTATACGCTTTGCCGAAGCCAAAGCACGCGAGCTTGTCATGAACATCATAACAACCATCATTAAAGACATCAAAATCTGGGTAACATATGTAATAAACGCCGTCAAATCGCCTACCAAAAGGTTTCCGCCCACAACCTGATTTCCGCCAACCCACAAAACTACGACTGTTGTCAAATTCATAAACAGCATGATCATAGGGTGCATAAAAAGCATTACCTGCAGAGCAGAAAGGGCAGATTTTTTCAATTCTGCATTGGCTTTGTAAAACTTTTCTTTTTGATAATCTTCTCTTACAAAGGACTTAATAACGCGCACATTAGTTAAATTTTCCTGAACATTGGTGTTTAACGCGTCGATTTTTGTCTGCATTTTCGAAAATCTGGGAAATCCTATTTTTACAACGGTCAAAATCCCTATGGCGACAACAGGAATAATTACTGCGAAAACAATCGACAATGACGGGCTCAAAACGAACGCCATAATAAGAGCGCCTATCAGCATTCCTGGCGACCGCAAAAACATTCTAAGCAACATATTTACAAAGTTTTGAAGCTGTGTTACATCGTTTGTGAGTCTTGTAACCAGTGAACCTGTTTCAAATTTATCCGCATTTGCAAAAGAAAATCCCTGTATTTTTTTATAAACATCATTACGCAAATCTGCCGAAAAATTTACAGAAGCTTTTGCACCAAAATACGCTCCTCCCACTCCTCCTGCCATCATCAAAAGGGCTGTTGTAATCATCATAGCGCATATTCCTACAATGTGACCGACACTCATTCCGCTTTCCACAGAATTGATAACGGAGCCGAAAAATTTAGGCATAAAAACTTCACCTACTACCTCCACTATCATGCAAAGAGGCCCTACTATAAAATAACGCAAATGAGGCTTAATGTATTTTAACCATCGTCTCATTCTTGACCCTCCTGTCTATTAAAAAAAGTGCCACTTTTGCTGTGAGCAAAAATGGCTTTTCACCTTCTATTGTAATTATACTATTTTGATATTTTATAGTCAACATTTTTTAAAAATTGTTTAAAAACTGTCTATATTTTCTTCATCGTCAGCACCGCATGGCTTTGCCTGATAAGGGTACACATCCATATATGCTTCCATTTCGTCTTCTGTTGCATAATGTGTCACAAGTCCTGTACATTCATTGGCAGAGCAAGCAGACCCAAGCGTGAATTTGTCAAGATTTTCCTCTGTTGGTCTCTTTTTATCTTCCAAATTATCACCTCCAATTATATTATCTGCATTTAGATAAAAATTATTTGCATTTTCATATTGTTTATGTTATACTTGACATATACAGAAAATTGTATACAGATTGGAGATTATTATGAGTGAAAATATAAAGAATACTCAGGTTGAAAATATCGAAAATACAGAAGACATCGAAGTCATAGAATACGAAGAGGTAAAGAAACTTCCATTAGGCTCATTTGTGGGAATAGGTCTTGCTTTTGGCGTTGCTGCAGGAGTTTCAGTAGGCAATCTCTTTTTGGGAAAAATGTTTCAGGACTTAGCTATGGAACACGGCTTTGCTTTTGGTATGATTGTTTGTACTGCACTCGGTGTTATTGGCGGATTGATTTTAGGCCTCATCAATAACATAATATCTAAAAAAAGTAAAAAATAATCACAGCATTAAATAAAACTCCCGCATTTTTAATAAAAATGCGGGAGTTTTATTATGTATTCTATTATTTCTTATCTCTTAAAAACCAAGGAATTTCAACTTCGGAAGGAGTTGATGCAGGAGCCGGCTTTACTTCGGGGCGTGTTACAGCAGGAGTAGGTCTTGTTGTAACTGCACCTCCCTTGTATGCAGGTGTTGAAGAGAAAAGTGTTGTGGGGTTATTTACCGCTGTACCATAGACACCTTCAAAACCTGTAGCAATAACTGTAATAGAAACCTCGTCCTTCATTTCGGGGTCAATCATAACACCAAAGATGATGTTAGCATTGGGGTCAACAGCATCTGAAACTAAGCTTGCTGCATTGTTTGCTTCGAACAAACTGAGGTCTGTACCACCTGTAATGTTAATCAAAATACCGCGAGCACCATCGATTGTTGTTTCAAGTAACGGAGAAGAAATTGCCATCTTAACAGCATCTTCTGCACGCTTCTCACCGCTTGCACGACCTACGCCCATGTGAGCGATACCTGTGTTCTTCATTATTGTAACAACATCAGCAAAGTCAAGGTTAATCAAAGCGTTACCTGTGATAAGGTCTGAAATACCCTTAACACCCTGGAGCAATACTTCATCTGCCATCTTAAATGCATCCATAACTGTTGTATGCTGATTTGAAATTTGCATAAGTCTGTCATTAGGAATTGTTACTATAGCATCAACACAATCCTTTAATGCTGCAATACCTTCATCTGCACGAGCGCTTCTCTGTTTGCCCTCAAAAATAAAAGGCTTTGTAACGATACCTAATGTTAATATTCCCATATCTTTAGCAATCTGAGCAACGACAGGAGCTGCACCTGTACCGGTACCGCCGCCCATACCCGCTGTAACGAATACCATATCGCTACCGCTGATTGCCTGAGCTATTTCATCATAACTTTCCTCAGCAGCCTTAGCACCAACATCAGGGTTAGCGCCTGCACCGAGACCTTTTGTGAGTTTTTCACCAATTTGAATTTTCTGATTTGCTTGTGATGATAAAAGTGCCTGCTTATCTGTATTGATAGAAACGAACTCAACGCCGCCTAAACCTGCGTCAATCATTCTGTTTACAGCGTTGTTACCGCCACCGCCAACACCTATAACCTTAATCTGAGCAATACTTGCTCCGCCATTATCAAAATCAAACACTTGCTTTTCCTCCTCTTTTGTATGTAATAACCGCCGTTAAAATTACCAAAATAAATAAATTTCACATAAAAATCTTGCGTATATGTTCCAATTGATTTACATTATACCACAACATATAGACAATTACAAGTATAAATTACATTTTTTTTAGTTTTTTCTACTATTTTTTTCTTATTCCTCCGTTTCTTCGCTTTCGGCTGCGGTTTGTTCCTCGTCTTCGGTAAGTTTTTTGATGAGGCCGCCCTCTTCCCGCAGCTTTTTGATATTTTCGTATTCATCCTCAGTATATTCTCCGAAATAGCCTTTTTCTGTAGTGAGATCTAAATAGCTTCTTTCGTTTTGCTTAACCTGAGAAATAATTGCATCGAACATTTTAATTTTTCTTTCAAGCGATTCCATGGTATCTATAGGACCAAATGTCACTCGCATTCCTGAGCGCATTATCATCATAAAATTCGTCGGTTCAGAAACATCAAATTCGTTGATTTCTGACCAATGCTTGCTGCCAAAAAAACATTCTATATACTCCATATATCGTGAAGTTTTATCGGGATCTTCGGCTTCAATATGTTGTGTTTCTTCTGCATTTATTATTTCTATGCCTTTTACTATCGGAGCAGGAACATCTGTAACATCTTTGGTTTTATAAAGCACCTTTCCTTCGATAGTGGTCACTATGAATTCGTCTGGTGTATCAATAATAATATCTTCTGTTGCTTCCTTTACTGTTATAACGATTTTTGTAGGAAATTTTCTTGACACCTTTGCTTCTGAAACATAAGGAAGTGCTTTTATTTTTTGTTCTGCCTTTTTGATGTTTAATCTAAAAATATTTTTACCGGTTGAAATTTCTCCGGCTTTTACAATATCCTCAGCCACCAAATCCTCAATACCGATAACATCTATATCTTTAATGCTGAAAATAGGCGTGAAAAGGCAAATGCACAGAACGGCAATCACAGTAAGCACACTGATTGCCACAATCCTGAATGCAAAAATTTTTCTTCTGTACTTTTCAGCTACCGTCAGTTTGTTCATCTGTGTATCAACTACCTTTCGTATACTATATCTGCACCAAGTCGGAGGCCAAGC
>JAZNUA010000146.1:0-16222 GCA_045592045.1 Congzhengia sp.
CGCTTGGCCTCCGACTTTATCTGCGGTTCTCGTCGTTTCCCACTCTGCCCACCGCAGACAAAGGGATAGACGGGTCTATTTTTGCCAGGTTAATAGCCGTATTGGGCAAGCTTCCGCCTACGGCACGGCTTACGGATGAAATGTTTGCAAGCATACCGCACTTAGGATATGTATCTATATTTTTTATAAAGTCTACTATCAAATTTCCTGCAAATGTTATCCCTTTTTTCATTTTCTTCCTCTTTCCCTTTTATTGTATTTTTTGCATCTTTATTAAAGCATATTTTTAACAGAATGTCAAGAGTTGGCAATTTTTAGATAGTTAAAAAAACCATTGCGTTTTTATATAAAATATGTTATTCTTTTAATGTAATTTTTTTTAGGAGTTGGTTTTTATGAAAATCGCTATTGCAGGATACGGCAATTTAGGTCGCGGCGTTGAGCTTTCTATTCAGCAAAATCCTGATTTTGAGCTTGTCGGAATATTTACCAGGCGTAATCCCCAATCTGTAAAAACAGAAACAGGAGCACCTGTGTATCATATTGATGATATTTTGAATTATAAGGATGTTTTAGATGTTTTGGTTATATGCGGCGGCTCTGCCACGGATTTGCCCAAGCAAACCCCTGAACTGGCAAAGCATTTTAATGTAGTTGACAGTTTTGACACCCACGCAAAAATCCCCGAACATTTTGCCGCAGTTGACGAGAGTGCAAAAGCGTCAGGTAAGATTGCTGTGATTTCTGCCGGCTGGGATCCAGGGTTGTTCTCGCTTAACAGGCTTTATGCATCCTGTGTTTTGCCTGATGGTAAAGACTATACCTTCTGGGGCAAGGGCGTAAGTCAGGGGCACTCCGACGCAATCAGAAGAATTGACGGCGTAAAGGATGCCAAGCAGTACACAATCCCTGTGCCCGTTGCTTTAGAGGCTGTTCGTTCAGGCAAAAATCCGGAGCTTACCACAAGAGAAAAGCACACCAGAGAATGTTTTGTCGTAGCTGAATTGGGAGCAGATCTGGAAAGAATAGAAAAAGAAATCAAAACAATGCCCAACTACTTTGCAGATTATGATACAACTGTTCATTTTGTTACAGAGGAAGAGCTTGTTCGTGACCATTCAGGTATTCCACACGGCGGCTTTGTTATCAGAAGCGGCAAAACCGCAGGCGGAAGCAATCATATCATCGAATACAGCTTAAAGCTGGAGTCCAATCCGGAATTTACTGCTTCTGTTTTGGTGGCTTGTGCGAGAGCCGCCTGCAAAATGAATGCCGATGGACTAAAAGGCGCGAAAACAATCTTCGATATTGCGCCGTCGTATATGTCTATGAAATCATCCCAAGAGTTGCGCAAAGAAATGCTATAAATTAAGATACTGATTATATAAAAAAAACTGCGGTAAAATATATTATATTTTACCGCAGTTTTTTGTTTGAATGTATCTATAATAAGGAAAAAACTCCGTCACAAAATGAAATATTATGTTGAAAATTGTGACTTTTCTGTGAAATAAGTTGATTATATGTTTGGAGTATAGTATAATGGCAATAATATTTTTTCGTAATGGGAGCAGTGGCTATGAAGGTACTTTTACTTCACGATATACAAGCAGACAAGCAAAACGGCGTTTCCGTTTCTTTAGGCATCTTATATAAAGAGTTAAAAAAGCTGGGGTTTGATATTAAAATTCTTACTTTATCGGATAATATAAAATCACATAAAGACGGGGATTCCTACTGTATGTCAAGTGTACCTGCGCTGATTTATCCTGAAATCCGTATGAGGCCAATACCAAAGAGCAAATATCTAAAAGAAATCATTCAATGGAATCCCGATATTATACACACAAACTGTGAGTTTTCTACTTTTTTGATTGCCAACAAAATAAAAACAAAATGCAGAAAAACTCCTGCCTGGGTGCATACTTTTCATACAGATTATCAGCACTATATAGGAATTTTTCAAAAAATCAGAACAATTCGTGACAGAGTAATTCCTAAATTTTTAAACAAGTGCTTTAAACGCACAGATGCACTGGTTGTACCTACTACAAAAATCAACGAATATGTGCACACCAAGTATTTTTCTAAAGATTTAAATATCAAAATCATTCCCACAGGAATAGATTTTTTGGAATTAAAACAAAATCCTGAGGATTCCGTCGAAAAGACAAAAAAAGAATTAGGAATCCCAAAAGATGGCAAGGTTGTGCTTTTTTTGGGAAGAATTTCTGCCGAAAAAAACTTGGAAGAATTAGTGGAAAACTTTATAGAATATTCAAAAGCAAACAAAGATGTCTACCTTGTAACAGTGGGCGACGGACCGTATAAGGAAACTCTCTTAAAAACCGCACAAGACCCCGCTTTATCGGGAAGACTCATCGTTCACGATGGCACAGAACACAAAAAAATCCGTAAATTCTACGATGCGGCGGATGTTTTTGCCAGCGCTTCCGTAAGTGAAACACAAGGTCTTACTTTTTATGAAGCACTGTACTGTAATGTGCCCGTATTGGCTAAAGACAGACGGTGCCTGGAGAATGTTATCCAGGAAGGGAAAAACGGTGCTTTCTTTACTGACACCCCATCGTTTATACAGGCACTGGACAGTCTTATCGATCTAAAATACAATATCGCCGAAAATAATCTTCCTGAATGCTTTGAAAGCGAAAATTTTGCAAGGTCAATAGCAGAGTTATATGAGGAGTTATTGGGAATTACACCTGCGATATAGCATTATTGTCCTCTCTCCATCTATCAACAGATTATATAACCCAATACGACAAAAAAGATGCAGCATTTTGCTGCATCTTTTTTACAGATATTTTCTTATGTCTATGACTAATTTTTCTTCCAAATTTATAAGTCTTTTTGTTATGTCCTTGGACACTTCATCAGCCGCCTCATATTTGTTGAGGTATTTATTGAGAGATTTAACCCCCATATTACAACCGTCTGTCATAAGGTCCGCTATGGTTTCGTCAGATTCGTCTATCATAAGCATTATATTCGTCTTAATCCACGACATAACCTTGGCCATTGCTGCAGGCTCTTTACCCTCATCCTGATAATCGTCTAAAAGCGCTTCGGTTTCTGTTTTTAATTGCTCGTGCTCTGTCTTGCACTCTGTGAGAAGGGATTTAAAATCTGCATCTTTTACCTTTATCAGTACATCGTTTATAGCTTCTGTTCCCATTTTTACTCCTGCATCACATTCACGCAAAAGTCTTACTGTATCTTGCTCTACCACACAATCATTCCTTTTTTATAAGATACAATAAGTTTACCCAAAAAATAAAATTTCATACATTTTATCTTTCCACATAAAGATCCACTTTTTGTTTAGGTATTTCTATGTTTTTATTTTTAAACTCTTTTCTTATAGTCTCGCTTAAATCAAAATTCACATCAAAATAGTCTTCTGAATTGCACCATGCTCTCGTTGTAAATGTAAGAGTGTTCTGATTTTGCATAGTCATTCTGGCAAACGGCTCAGGCTCAGACAAAATTTTCGGATGATTTTTGATAGCTTCTTTTAAAATTTCTAATACTGTGTCCTCGTCGCTTCTGTAATCTACCTCAAAATTTATATCTACTCTGCGAGTTTTATTTGCAGAAAAGTTTTCAATAACAGAATTGGTCAGTGTGCCGTTTGGGATAGTTACTCTTTTGTTATCTGCTGTGCTTAAAATAGTGTATACTACGGTAATTTCCTCAACTTTACCCGACGCGTCAGGCGTCTGTATAAAATCTCCAACCTTAAAAGGCTTAAACATCAAAATCATAATTCCGCCCGCAAAATTGCTGAGACTTCCTTGCATTGCAAGACCGATAGCTACACCGCACGAAGCAAGGGCAGTAATAAACGATGTTGTGGGAATGCCTAAAATCATCGCAACAGTAATAAACAAAATAATATAAAGAGCGATTTTTGCAAAGCTTGACAAAAATGAACGGACGCCTCCGTCAAGCTTACAAAGACCAGGTGTAGTTAATATCCATTTTCGCAATATTTTTATCAATTTGTGTCCAACAAAAAGCACAATAGCTGCAACCAGCATTTTTATTCCTACTGTCGTCGCTAAATCTAATAAATGTTGTAGTAACCCGTTCCAATCCATAATGACTCTCCTTATTATTATGCTTCATCAGAAGAAATTTTTGAAAATACTATTTTTTGACTTGCATAAAGGCTAAAATTTCCAGATGTCATAAAGCTGACACCGCAGGCAACAGCATACAAAAGTATTCTCTCGCCACCAAAAACCTCCAATGCCAACGCAATAGATGCAAAAGGGCAATTTACTACGGCGCAGAACAACGCCACGAACCCTACAGATGCAGCAAAAGAACAGTCAAGTCCCAAAACCGCTCCCATTACACAGCCAAAGGTTGAACCAATAAAAAGTGTAGGTACGATTTCGCCACCTTTAAAGCCTGCGGCTATTGTAACTGCAGTAAAAATGATTTTTAACAAAAAAGCTTGCGGCACCGCTTGTCCGTTTATAGCTCGCGCCAAAACATCCATGCCTGCACCGTTGTAATCTGTTGTATTAAGTAAAACCGTGCCACCTACGATGATTAAAGCACCCACAACTGAGCGAAGATATGCGTTTCTTATATATTTGTGCATAACGCAGGATATGTTTTTGATAGCTATACAAAATATTATGCTGACAACGGCGCAAAGCACTGATAAAATCACTACTTTAACTAAAACTTCTGTGGATATCTCAGGAATTGCCACCGAAAATCTTACGCCCTCTGAGCCTAACATACGGGATATTTCGTAAGCTACTGCAGACGCCAGTATGCAAGGCATAAATCCGCAATGCTTAACATAGCCAACTCTTATAACCTC
Organism: Congzhengia sp.; assembly: GCA_045592045.1. Lineage (GTDB taxonomy): Bacteria > Bacillota > Clostridia > UBA1381 > UBA9506 > Congzhengia. The sequence goes on from JAZNUA010000146.1 coordinate 4,862, forward strand.
AATAACAAAAATTGCCGCCGTCAAGGGAGTTCCGAACATTGCTGCAAAGCAACTGCTCATACCTATCATAACTATAATTTTTAAATCTGATTTGTTAAATTTAAAAAGTTTGCCCAGATTATAACCTATGCTTCCGCCAAGCTGCAACGCTGCACCTTCACGCCCTGCCGACCCGCCAAAAATGTGTGTAATAAGCGTGCTGACAAAAATTAACGGAGCTATAATAATAGGTACTTTTTCGTTTGCAGCTGCCGCTTCTAATACTCGGTCAGTACTGAGCTGACCTTTATTTCTGAAAATATGATAAAGTGCCGTAATGACCAGCCCTGCTACAGGGAGCAAAAAAATCAACCACTTATTTTCTGCGCGTATTTCCGTAACAATCTCCAGGCTCTTATGAAAAACTGAACCTAAAGTGCCTCCTAATGCCCCCATAATAACGCCAAACAAAATCCACTTTATAAAGGGGCAGGCAGTTTTATATATTGCATTAAACAACTCTTTTGCTTTGTTCAAAGCTGCCACCATCCATTATTATCTGTAATTTACAAAACCTAAATCCGCAACAGAGTAGCTTTCAATATCGCTCATATAGCCAAATACCTCGTTAATAAAATCAAAACCGTCCTCTACATACTCTGTTGCGATATCTTCTTCATCTTCTTTTCTTGTGTTTCCGTTTGCATTATCGAAGCGGACCTGCACACCTCTCGTTATTTCAGTTGGAGAAAAGGTCTTAATACCTATAAACTCACTCAAACCACCTAAACTGCGATAACTGTAATACAGTTGCCCTTTTTCCCTGCCTGTAAGGTAAACAGAACAGTAGTATGTGTCGCCACCATACATCTCCCACAAAAGCACCTTTAGCGCTCCGTCAGGTTCAAGTACAACAGACAAATCATAATATCCGTAATATGTGCTTTCCCGCTTGGTGAAGGCTTTGCTTCCGTTGATGTCTTCATTTGCATACATTGTAACAAAAGCCGCCAAGAGCCTCTCTGCTGAATAATTTTCACCATTTTCCCCGTTGGGTGCACTTCCCTGTGCCGTTATCTGATGCAGGGGAGTGATGGTTTCTTTTTTGTAGCCTTCTATGACACTGATAGGAATAGCAAGACCTAAATTTTCACCATCAGTAAAGCCCGCCGAAGTAATGCCGATAACCTCACCGTACTTATTGATAAACGCACCGCCTGAGCTTCCTTGGGATATGGGAGCACTTGTCTGTATATATGTAACGCCGTCTAAAACCCTGTTGGTGTTAGAAATAAGTCCCTGAGAAATCGTATTCTGCAAACCCATAGGACTTCCTATGGCATATACTGTACCTCCACCCACAACTGTCGTCCTGTCGCCTATGGCCAACGGGTGAAAGCCTGTGCCTTTGATTTTGATTATTGCCCAATCGTTCTGTATCCCGTAGTCGTATACGCCCTCAACCTCATAGAACCCATCTGAATCAGATAAGCTCACCTTAGCCGAATACATATCCTCAATAACATGGTAGTTTGTAACCGCTGTACCATCAGAATCTATAAAAAATCCGCTGCCTGAACCTCTTACCTGTCCGTTTTTATCATAAACCTCAATATAAAAAACTCCAGGTGAGCAAAGCTTATAAATTTCCTCAGCCGAAAGCTCATCTTTCTGCACATAATCATAATTTACAAGGGTTTTATCATAATATCTCAAAAAATCCGCCTCAGTAAAAACTCCCTCATCTATCAGCTTTGTTGCTAAGGTTTTGGTTGTATTCTTGATATATGACGAAAGTGCCGCATAGGAAATAATAACACAATCTGCACGCAAGAAATTTTCTCTGTCAACACTTGCAGGTAAAACACCTGCATGGTATGCCGTAGAATAAGGCTCTGAATATGAAAAATCCACACCGCCGTCCTTATAGTCAATCGCACGAAGTACAAATGTTAAATACATCTGAATGTTAGCTGTTCCAGTACCGAACTCTGTGTCAGAAATTCCCTGTGTTAATCCGTTTTCATAAGCATAACCCACATAACCGTCTGCCCATTGGGGAACATCAGAAAAAGGATGCTCAAAGCTCCCCTCTAAAGCAGTTGTTTCCTTTCCTAACAAACGGATAAGCATAACAAGCGCTTCTACTCTTGTAGGTGCTCTTCCCAAATCAAACTCCGTATCCGAAACACCCCTGAATATTCCCAATGATTTCAGGGTTTGTGCCAGAACCTCTATTTGCGCCGTATCTCTTGCTGCATCGACTGCAGGAAGAGTAGATATACACATTATCAATACTAAAAGCAAAGCTGCTATTTTCTTCATACATAAGCACCTCATCTAAGAAACATATATCATAATTTTACACTATTTGATATGCTTTTGCAAGGCTTTTAATAATTTGTTTAAAAACCACAAAAATAGAAAATGCCTCCCACGGTTAAACCATGAGAGGCATCCATATTAAAATTAAACATTGTATAATCGTATTTTAATTCAAATACGCATTTTAGCTAGTCTACAATAATCAACGCCATAAACTCAAGTATGTCATACCCGATATTCTTAATGCTGTGACCTTGTCCGCTTGTGGTATTTGTGTAATCTCCCGCACGAAGTGTGGTGATTTTTCCGTTGTCATTATATTCAGCCGTTCCATTCAGAATGTAAAAGCTCTCACTCTCGCCAACATGTGTATGAAAACTAACTTCTGCACCTATCTCCAAAACTACTTTCGCGTACATTCGCACTTTTCCCGTTGTGTTCTTAGCGTTGATAACCTTATCAAACTGTAAAACACCGTTTTCAGGAGATACCTTCTTTATAATTTCCCTTTCACTTTTTCTTGAAACGCTCATTTTTTACATTCCCTTCAATTCCCGCAAAAATCATTTAAGCGGAACCTATTTTTTAAAGCAATATTTTGCAGCGCCGCTCTCATCATCATAAGATAACATCTCAAAATCCACGCCAGCTTTTTCTGCCCAGACTGTCATGACCGTTTGGGTGGTGTATTTATACCACTTTGACGGAACTTTTCCCGACTGTTTCATATGTTGTACTGCGGGACAATATTTAATGTTCACACATAATGCATTCTCGCTTATATCCATCTCCAAAGCATCCTCCGCTTTTTCTTTTTTGTATGTTTCGCGGATTTTATCTGCAATGGCAGCAAGTCCTCTTTTCTTTATGTCGTCAAAAAGAGGTTTATCAACATTTTCAGCATACTGTGCCAGGTAATCCTTCAGTGCGTCCTCCCCGTAATGTGTCGCAACATAATTTACTCCTGCATTCATATTAGTATGAAAATCTGGATGAAAATAATCATTATCGGCTGCTCGTCTGTCCATTACTTCTGTATTTTCATCAACAATAACGCGCCCATCAAAAATGTTTGGGTCATAAACAAGAATTGAACAAGCTGCATGTTTTTCACCGATAAAATTGTATATGTATTTGAGTCCAACGCTTTCTATTGCCTGACGGTAATTATCGCAATGGAGGCAATAATGTCTGTAAGGTTTATAGCCGAATTGCTCCTGAAGCTTCAACAGTTTTCCCTTCGACGGACAGCTGTGCATATCAATCAAAAACCATCCGTTCTTTTCGTTGAGATACATTGTGAAATCGGCCGCTTCTTCATTGAGGGTTCCTTTCCAATATGTAAAGCAACCTCTAATGCCTTCTTTTCTTACAAAGTTTACGAGCGGAATATTACCGGCACTTATATCAAATAAGCTGCTCCAGTATGTTGTTACAGCTTCTTTGCCATAATTCTTTTCAAGCCAAATAAAAAGCTCACTATATGCCGGAATAAACTCTGTACATGAAATCATCTTCATCCCTCTTTCATTATATTTTTAATTCTCCGTCAATCAAAAACTGATGATTGTTTAAGATAAACTTCAAAAGACAAAAAGGACATTCTGCAGAATGTCCTTTTTTGTTGCAGATAAAATTATTTAAGTGTAACTTTTGCGCCAACTTCTTCAAGCTTAGCTTTGATTTCTTCAGCAGCTTCTTTTGATGCAGCTTCTTTGATAATTTTGGGAGCGCCATCAACCATGTCTTTTGCTTCTTTAAGACCAAGACCTGTGATTTCACGAACAACCTTGATAACTTTAACTTTTTCTGCGCCTGCTTCTGTTAATTCTACATCAAATTCTGACTTTTCTTCTGCTGCTGCGCCAGGAGCTGCAGCACCAGCCACTACTGCTACAGGAGCAGCTGCTGATACACCAAATTCTTCTTCAATTGCTTTTACTAATTCAGATAATTCTAAAACTGTAAGAGCTTTAATTTCTTCAATCATAGCTGTGATTTTTTCACTCATTTTATTTTCCTCCTAAATTTTGTCTAAAAATTTTCTTTTTTTGTTGATAAAAATGTAATTAAGCAGTTTCTTCCTGCTTTTCTGCAATTGCATTAATTGCACGAGCCAAGCCTGCGATTGTAGCATTCAAGCCACCTGCAAGCATAGCATACAATGTATCCTTTGAAGGAATCTTTGCTAATGCGTCAATTTCTTCAATGCTCATTGCCTTGCCTTCCATAAAGCCTGCCTTGATTGACATAACTTCGTGGTCTTTTGCAAAATCTGCTAAAACTTTAGCAGGAGCAACAACATCATCAAAGCTTAAAGCCAAAGCTGTAGGTCCGTTTAGGATTTCGTCGAAATCAGCGTAACCTGCATCATTAGCTGCACGCTTTGTAAGTGTGTTCTTTACAACTGAGTATTCAACGCCAGCTTCTCTTAATTTGTTACGAAGTTCTGTGTCTTCAGCAACTGTAAGACCACAGTAATCAACAAATACACCTGCTGCCGCTGATTTGAACTTATCTGCGAGTTCAGCAACTAACTGCTGTTTCTGCTGTAAGATTTTATCACTTGCCATTATTAATTTCACCTCGCTGTAATATAAAAATTTAAGGACTTTTCTCCGAAGACGAGAAAAGCCCTGAATTAGTTAATTTAGTGCTATCCTCGGCGGGAATATTAAGTGCTATGCGCACACCTGCTGTCTACGGAAAAGTATTCACTTTCTTAATCGATAGTTATTCTAACATAAATGCTCGCTTTTGTCAAGCATAATTAGTCAGAAAGTTTAGCCTGGTTGATTTTAACACCAGGGCCCATTGTAGAAGCTACTGCACAACTCTTGATGTACTGACCTTTAGCTGCTGCAGGCTTAGCCTTAATAATAGCAGATAAAAGAGCCTTGAAGTTTTCTCCCAGCTTTTCTTTACCGAAAGATACCTTACCAATGGGGCAATGGATGATGTTTGTTTTGTCAAGACGATATTCGATTTTACCAGACTTGATTTCGTTAACAGCCTTTGTAACATCCATTGTTACTGTGCCTGCCTTGGGACTGGGCATTAAACCTTTAGGACCTAACACTTTACCCAAACGACCTACAACGCCCATCATATCGGGTGTTGCAACAACAACATCGTAATCAAACCAACCGTCGTTCTGAATTTTGGGAATCAATTCTTCACCGCCAAAAAAGTCAGCACCTGCTGCTTCTGCTTCTGCAAGCTTATCGCCTTTAGCAAATACTAAAACGCGAGCTGTCTTACCTGTACCATGGGGAAGAACGATTGCACCACGAACCTGCTGATCTGCGTGTCTTGAGTCAACGCCTAATTTTACATGAACTTCAACCGTTTCGTCGAACTTCGCCTTAGAAGCCTTAACAACGAGGTCTAAAGCTTCTTCAGGGTCATACTGTTTTGCTCTATCTATGAGCTTTGCGCTCTCCAGATAGTTTTTACCTCTAAACATTATTTTTTCCTCCTTTTGTGGTCAAACAAGTGGCTTTCCACTCTCCCACTTAATTAAACAAAACCGAAATTAGTCTTCTACTGTGATACCCATACTTCTTGCAGTACCGGCAATCATGCTCATTGCTGCATCGATTGATGCTGCATTTAAATCGGGCATCTTTGTTTCAGCAATCTGCTTGATATCGTCTTTTGATACCTTGGCTACCTTTGTCTTGTTAGGTACGCCTGAACCTTTTTCGATTTTAGCAGCTTTCTTCAAAAGAACTGCTGCAGGGGGAGTTTTTGTAATGAAAGAGAAAGATCTATCAGCATATACTGTAATAACAACAGGAATGATTAAACCTGCGTCTTTTGCTGTCTTTTCATTAAACTCCTTTGTGAACTGAACGATGTTAACACCATGCTGACCTAAAGCAGGACCAACCGGGGGAGCCGGTGTAGCTTTACCTGCAGGAATCTGAAGCTTGATGTAACCTGCGATTTTCTGTGCCATTATCGTGCACCTCCTTAATAAAAATGTGGTAATGGCGAACAAAGACCCTCTTTGTCCTCCCACACGCAGAAAACCTGCGTACTTGCCGAGCATTTTGCTCATATATTTTAAGCCTGCGCCTAAAACCTAATTTAAGACTTCAACCTGAGAGAAGTCTAACTCGACAGGTGTCTCTCTGCCGAACATTGAAACAATAACGCGAACGGTCTGCTTTTCAATACTGATTTCGTCAACAACACCAACAAAATCAGAGAAAGCACCACCGGTAACTCGTACAGACGAACCGACCTCAAAATCAACCTTAACAGTTTTTCTTTCGATGCCCATAGAATGGACTTCTTCGTCGGTCAATGGCACCGGCTTTGACCCGGGACCAACAAAACCTGTAACACCGCGTGTGTTTCTGATAACATACCATGTATCATCAGACATAATCATCTTAACAATAACATATCCGGGAAGAAGCTTACGGGAAACGATTTTCTGCTCGTCACCTTTTTGCTCAACAACCTCTTCCATAGGAACTTTTATATCCAAGATTTTGTCCTGAAGATTACGGTTTTCAATGGTTTTTTCCAAGTCTGTCTGGACTTTCTTTTCATATCCTGAAAAGGTATGGATAACATACCATTTTGCATCAGCCATATCTCATCTAAAGAAGCAAAGCCTCTTCTTGCCTCCTTTTTCCTATTAGTTTACCTGTGTCTGTTATTTGAGTATAACATTATACAATGCTGTAAAACCAAAGTCTATAAGAGCAATAAACAGACCTAAAATAACGATAAAAGCAATAACTACGCCTGTATTGTTTCTTACCTGCTTAAAGGTAGGCCAAGAAATCCTTTTAAATTCTGCTTTTAAATCACGGAAATAGGTTGAGATTTTACCAGACTGTTTCTGTTTCTTTTCTGCCATAACGATTCACTCCTTAAATAAATTACCGACGGAAATTATTTTGTTTCCTTGTGAAGTGTGTGCTTTTTGCAGAATCTGCAGTATTTGTTGAGTTCTAATCTGTCGGGTGTGTTTTTCTTTTCTTTCATTGTGTCGTAGTTTCTCTGTTTACATTCTGAGCATGCGAGAGTAATTTTTGTTCTCATTATTCGCGCCTCCTTATATTGTATCTAAAATTTATTAACACTTTTTCAGGGTGGGTTACAATTTTTTTTGAGCAAAAAAAAAGAACCTACTCACCCAAGTAACATGTAGTATATCATAAAATAAGCACTAAGTCAAGATTTTTTTGCAAAAAATGCGATATTTTTAAAGGGTTCAAGGTTTTGTATATAGAGGAATTTTTCAGTCAATATATTGTAGGAAATCAAAAGACAATAGCAAGCTATGTCCTTTGATTTCCTTTGTTGTTTTATTCTGTTTCTTCCTCATCTAAGGGCTCTGAAAATTCTTCTGAAGCATTTGACGGCTTTCTTCTTTTATACAATACTACAAAGCCCGAAATCATCAAGCCTGTAAGAAGTATACATGCGCCAATTCTCTGTATTGGTGTAAGGTCTTTTAATTCAGGAGTGTCTGCCTCGGTAATAACCGTAGAAAACGATGTTGTAACAGGAGAGGTGTCATACAGCAGTATAAATGTTTTATAAAGTATTTTTGCACACTGCTCTCTTGACATAGGATTGTCGGGAGAAAACATTCCGGAGTTTTCTATCAGACCACACTGTACTGCAACTGCCACATAAGGCATCAAGCCGTCGTCTATTTTGTCCTTATCGGAAAAAGCCAAATATTCGGTATAGTTTTCAGGGAATTTGTAGCCCTTCTTTTCGGCAAGGATTTTCCCGCACATCGCAACCATATATACATTTGTTGCTGCATTGTCTCCGCAAAAATTATTTCCTTCAAAGGGCATTGTTATTCCAAGCTTTTCACCGGTTGCAACATAGGTGTAGTATTTACTTTTTTTATCCACATCTGCATAGGAGCATGCCGCAGAATCATCTACAACATAAACCATGCTTACCAACGCCTTGGTAAAATCATATCGGGTTATATCCTTTTCAGGATAAAATTTATTTTTTGAATCAACCTCTAAAACGCCTTTGGACACCAAAAATCTGATCGCCTCATTTGACGAAAAAGAAACCATATCTATATCATTTATTGTAATATCCTCGTCGACTACCTGATAATTTCCGGAGCGAACAGCAGAAAACTCAATGGTGTTATAAGTTGGATTAAATCGCCCGCCTCGGTTTTCCGTTCCGCCGTTATAGCTTGTCAGAACGAAAGAATAGTCTGATTTGGCAGGGAATGTAAACCATACAGGCATAGAAATCGTATCTATTGTCCTGTTCTCTTTGTCCGTAAAAACAACAGAAAAGTCGTTAGGATTTTTTATGCATTCTATAGCAAAGGTGTCAATTTCTTTCTCCAGCACCACAAGTTCTGCGGTATTGATATAAATACTGTATACATCATTGAGTGCAATTCTTATACCTGACGATTCGCCTAGCATTTCAGAAGTTCCCCGTTCAAACTCCACACGGAATGATTTTGAAAAGTCAATTCCGGTACATACCATTTCGGGAACTGTTTTTGCTGTCCTCAGCTGAGGGATGTTTTTTGAATGGCAAACAGACAAAAGCTGTCTCATACCGTTTATGGCATTTTGAGCAACGATTGAAGCGTCCGCGCTTTTTATTGATATAACATTGTTGGTAGCTTTCAGTTCCATTCGTGAACATTTGTTAACGGCATACTCCATAAAATCCGCTATTTCTTTTTGTCCGTTTCTGTTTATGGCTGAATCTGCAGAAAGCAAGCCGGAAAAATATGTGACATAATCATCTAGCCCGCGAAATGATACCGTTTTATTGTAATCAGGTTTAAAGTTGGAGGCTTCGGCATCTGGAGAAAACAGGGAGGATAAATAACCAATATTAAGCTCCCGCTCGACATTGTATACATCTAATAATTTAAAATCTCCAGAAATCAATGCAAAGCACTTACGGTACGGAAGAACTAATTCAAGTTCCTCTGCTTCATTTACATAGTACTCCACAAATATGGCGTTTTCATTCAAAACAGAAATCTTATTAAACGCCAAAAAATTTCCTGGATTGATAGCTTTCTTTATTTCTTCCTTCTGATGAAAAGAGAACAATCTGCTGTCATCGCATATGCCAGACAAGAACACATACCTCTCGGAAAGCTTGTCCATTACGGCAGTTCTGCCGAAAAGACCTATATCTTCAATGGTTATGCATGACTTTATGGTATGTTCAAATTCATAATCTTCAAGATATGTTACAATCTCTTCCTTAATGTTATCACACTGCTGGAATTCGCTGTTGTTTCCCTTGAATATACCTGAGCCTGTTTTTATATCCTCTTCGGCTATAATTTCCAGCACAGGCGCACAAATAAGAAAGCTCATTTTATATGTTACTAATTTTCCTCCGGTTATGGCCTGTCCCATATATTCCTGCTTGTTTGTGCTTTTGTTGCGGAGAGCTGTGATGTTTTTTACATATTCATAAGGAATAGTTGCATCGTCCGACGCCTGTGTTACTGCATTTCCGTCAAAATAAAACGAAGTAACACCATTCCCGCCGGGAGAAAAAAGTTCCGGGATACCGTCATTTGACACATCCAACAGCATGAAATCATTCTTTGTTGAATTGATTACAATTTCTTTATATGCTTCCTGCCACGAGATGTTTTCTGCACTTACCGTAGGAATTATCGTAAATAATATTAAGCTAGTCAAAAATAATGAAAACAATTTTTTCATAATGTTCCCTCCAAATGGGTATAACTACTTAATGTATATTATACATCTGCATATACAAAAAATCAATCCTTTTATATTAAAATAAACCCCAAAAAAATTATTTGAAAAAAGTCTTGACAAACTGTTGTTTGTAGTGTAAAATACAGTTTGTCAGTTTTGACTGTGTGGCGGCATAGCTCAGTTGGCTAGAGTACTCGGTTCATACCCGATTGGTCGCTGGTTCGAATCCAGCTGCCGCTACCATTTTTTATATGAATATATGGCCCGTTGGTCAAGCGGTTAAGACACCGCCCTTTCACGGCGGTAACACGAGTTCGAGTCTCGTACGGGTCACCAGAAAAAACCGTTAACTTTGAAACAAAGTTAACGGTTTTTTCAACGAAATACGCCTTTCGGCGTGTGAAATATTGATGCTCAATGTGAAATAGCTTCGCTGTGAAATAATCTATTGCATTTTGCACCGAACTTTTACTTGTATTAAAATTGACCGTGAGATTCAAAAAAGAGTATCCGACGGATACTCTTTTTTTCTTTATTTTTTAGTTTTTAAAGCTATGCACAGGTGCAGGAATTCTTCCGCCACGACGGATAAAGTCCACACTTTTCTTGTCATTTACTGGCATTACAGGGCCAGTGCCTAAAAGCCCGCCAAAGTCAACCGTATCTCCCACAACTTTACCCGGAGCAGGGATAATTCGAACAGCCGTGGTTTTTTGGTTTATCATACCGATTGCCGCTTCGTCTGCTATAATTGCAGAGATTGTTTCTGCAGAAGTCGCTCCGGGAACACAAATCATATCAAGGCCAACACTGCACACACAGGTCATAGCCTCTAATTTATCAAGTGAAAGTGTACCTGCCTCAACTGCCGCTATCATACCCGCATCTTCACTTACAGGAATAAACGCACCGGATAAACCACCAACATAAGATGTTGCCATGACTCCGCCTTTTTTAACAGCATCGTTTAAGAGTGCGAGTGCCGCCGTTGTGCCATGAGTTCCGCATTTTTCAAGACCCATTTCCTCTAAAATATATGCAACACTATCACCTCTTGCCGGAGTAGGAGCTAAAGATAAATCAACAATTCCAAACGGAATACCTAATCTGTTTGACGCTTCTGTTGCAACGAGCTGACCCATTCTTGTTATTTTAAATGCTGTCTTTTTAATAGTGTCACTTACAACACCAAAAGGCTCTCCTTTTACCTTTTCTAAAGCACATTTAACAACACCGGGACCGCTTACACCAACATTTATAGCTGTTTCATATTCTCCAACACCACAAAAAGCACCTGCCATAAACGGATTATCTTCAACGGCATTCATAAATACAACAAGTT
>JAZNUA010000147.1:0-2928 GCA_045592045.1 Congzhengia sp.
ATTCGTGAGTTTTCCAATGTTCCTATAGTGATGCTTACAGCAAAAAACGAAGATATGGATAAGATTTTAGGGCTTGAATACGGGGCAGACGATTATCTTACAAAGCCGTTTAACATTTTAGAATTAAAAGCAAGAGTCAAAGCGGTTTTGCGTCGTATGACACCCATTGAAAATGCTGCAAAGAAGGAATCTTCAGTAACTGTGGGAAGTATAACCCTTGATTATAATTTGCGCAGAGTAGTAATCGGCGAGAGAATAGTTGAGCTTACCGCAAAAGAATTTGATTTGATAGACCTTTTTGTATGTAATGTGGGCAAGGTATATTCAAGAGAAAACCTTTTGGACATTGTGTGGGGATATGATTACCCAGGCGATATCAGAACGGTTGATGTTCATGTGAGAAGACTTCGCGAAAAAATAGAAGAAAATCCGGCAGAACCTCGTTTTATTCACACAAAATGGGGGGTAGGTTATTATTTTAAAGAAGTTTAAAGGTAATTTATTCAGTATAAAAAATAAAATAGTAGTAACATATCTCGTTATTGCTATGCTTGTTTTGGTTATACTTGCTACATATACGATAAATACCCTCAGGACATACCTTTTGGAACAGAAAAAACTTGAGGTGTTGACGCGTGCTAATGTTGTGGCGAGTATAGATATAGAAAAATTTGATGAATACGAAATTGCCAAAAGTATGGCTGTTATGCCTGTAGAAAGCGGATTTCGTGTCAGGATAACTGATTCACAGACTAAGGTGTACTACGATTCCTTTGATGAAGAAAGCAGTGTGGGTAAGCTTTTGCCCTATGAACCGTATACTGATGTTTTAGTAAACAATGAGAATGTTTCTTCTTATTACAAAGTCGACGGAGAGTGGGTAATAGATGCGGCTGTGCCGATTATCAAAAATCAAGATACAATAGGTTCCGTGCGTGTTACGGCAACGGGCGACGATATCAGCGAAATCGTAAATCATATTTCGTGGGCTATTTGGATTTTTGGCGCTATCATAGTCATTGTGGTATTTTTGCTTAGCGTTTTTGTGGCAACACTTTTAACGAGACCTATTATAAAGTTGACAAAATTTATTAAAGAAATGCCAAAGGACAAGCTACAAAAATGTGAAGTTACAAGTAAAGATGAGGTTGGAGACCTTGTTGATGCCTTTAACGAGCTTATAGAAAGGGTAGATGAGCTGGAAGAAAAGCGAAGAGCATTCGTTTCTGACGCGTCTCATGAGCTTAAGACACCATTATCTATTATAAAGCTTTTGTCGGACTCGTTAATTCAGACACCAAATCCTGATCCACAGTTTATGCGTGAATTTTTAGGTGATATGGGTGCAGAGGTTGAAAGATTAACGAGAATAGTACAAAGGTTGCTTGACTTAACAAGAATGGACCAAACCAACCAATTACAAATAGATATGGTATCTATTGGAGAAATAGTTACTGAAGTGTATGAAAAGCTTATGCCTTTAGCCGAAAATAAAGATATACAGTTAACATTATCAAAATCGGATACAGATGTATTAGTACCGGTTGACAGAGACAGTATCACAGAGTCTATCTATAATATTGCGGACAATTCCATTAAATATACCGAAAATGGTGGCAGTGTAAAAATGGAAGTTATGCGTGATTTAGGAAATATTTTAATACGCATATCAGACACAGGTATAGGTATTCCCAAAGATGAAATTCAGAAAATATTTGATAGATTTTATCGGGTGGATAAGGCTCGTGCAAGAGATACAGGCGGTACAGGGTTAGGACTTTCTATTGCCATGGATGCTGTAAAGCTTCATGGTGGATATATAGAGGTTGCCAGCGAAGAGGAAAAAGGCAGCTCCTTTACCATAGTTTTGCCGTACAATTCAGATGCATCACCCATTGTTGAAAGTGCACAGACTGACGAACAACTAATGAGTTAATAAAGAAATAAAGCGGATTTTCATAATGAAAATCCGCTTTATTTGATTTTTGTAATTATAGCTAAAATAACAGATTATTTTGCTACCTTTTCTTTTAAAGCTTTACCTGCTTTAAAAGCGGGAACTGTTGTAGCTGCAATTTTGATTTTAGCGCCTGTCTGAGGATTTTTGCCCTCACGAGCAGCTCTTTTTCTTGCTTCAAATGTACCGAAGCCTACTAAAGAAATCTTATCGCCTGCTTTTAAAGCGTCACCAACAACATCAATAAAAGCTGATAAAACTGCTTCAGCATCCTTTTTAGATGTGTTTGCCTTTGCAGCTAAAGCTGCAACCAATTCTGTCTTATTCATGTTTTCCTCCAATATGTAAAATATATTTAAGGCAAAAGCCTTATGTACTAATTCTGCTTAACTATATCCCAAAGCTTGTCCATATCGTCTAAAGACATATCTTCTAAGTTTTTTCCTTCGGCATTTGCCATAGTCTCTACTTGTTCAAAACGATTTATGAACTTATCGGTAGCTTTTCTTAAGGCGTCTTCGGGATTTATTTTCAAAAACCTTGCAACATTAACGCAAGAGAACAGTAAATCGCCAAACTCTTCTTCGACATCTTCCATCGATTCAGCTCGTTTTAATTCTTCGGCTTCTTCTCTGAGTTTTTCGTAAGCGCCATCTAAGCTGTCCCAATCAAATCCTACTTTTGCGGCTTTTTTTTGAACTTTTTCTGCACGAATGAGTTGTGGAAGATAATTGCACACATCACGCATCATTTCACTTTGGGATTTCAAACCTTTTTCAGCTTTTTTGTTTTGCTCCCATAAGTCGAGCGCCTCTTGAGAATCGTCTGTTTTATCTTCACCGAAAATATGCGTATGACGGGTAATGAGCTTATTGCATATATGATACAACACATCATCGATAGTAAAAGTACCGTTTTCTGTACCTATTTGAGAATGAAAAACAACCTGCAATAACACATCGCCCAACTCA
>JAZNUA010000148.1:0-4471 GCA_045592045.1 Congzhengia sp.
ATTGGTATTACTCGAAGCACAAAAGGACAGGAGCAGCGGTCTTATAATAACGAAACCAATTTATGTAAACATATAAACGGAGGCATAAATGAACGAAAATTACGGAGTGGTGTATTTAGTTGCAACACCTATCGGAAATCTGGAAGATATTACATACAGAGCCTTAAGAATTTTAAAAGAGGTTGATTTTATAGCGGCTGAAGATACACGCCATACATTAAAATTATTAAATCATTTTGAAATCCAAAAGCCGATGATCAGCTATTATGAGCACAATATAAGAGAACGAGGAGAAAAAATCATTGCTCGTATAAAAGAAGGCAAGAGTGCTGCTTTAGTTTCTGATGCAGGTACACCTGCCATTTCTGACCCTGGAGAAGATTTGGTCAGACTTTGTATAGAAGAGGGAATTCGTGTTATACCTGTTCCCGGGTGTGTGGCTGCCATAAATGCCCTCATATGCTCAGGAATAACTACAAAAAGGTTTTCTTTCGAGGGCTTTTTGAGTGTCAATAAAAAAAGTAGAATAGACCACTTAGAGTCGGTTAAAGGCTCTTTATATACGCTTATTTTCTATGAAGCACCGCATAAACTTCTAAATACATTATGCGATATGTTAAACTATTTTGGCAATAGAAAAATAACCATTGCCAGAGAATTAACAAAAAAATTTGAGGAATTTCTTTATACAGATTTAGAAAATGCCGTTGCTCATTTTACACAAAATCAGCCAAAAGGAGAATTTGTTTTAATTATTGAGGGTGCAAGTGAGGAAGAAAAAGTTTCTCCATTTGATAAAATGACGATTTTAGAGCATATTAACTATTATATTGAATTTGGATTTGATAAAAAAGAAGCCATAAAAAAAGTAGCTGTAGACAGAAATATACCGAAACGCGAAGTGTACAACGAAACAATTAAGGAGAACAAAAATGAGTAATGTTAAATGTTTTAATTTAAAACAAGGAATAAACCTTTACTATATTCCTGAAACTAAATTCAAAACTAATTATATAAGTATAAACATTCATAACGAATTAAAAAAAGAAACAGCATCACTCTGCGCGCTGTTAAGCAATGTTTTGGGCAGAGGCTCAAAAAAATATCCCACAGAAAATAAGATTTCAGAATATATGCAAAATCTTTACGGTTCAGCATTCAAATCAGATATAAAAAGGAAAGGCACTGACCAGATACTTACTATCTCTGCAAATTGCATAAACGATAAATACTTACCCGATAATGAAGGCATATTTACAAAGATTTTGGAATTTTTATTTGATATGTTATTAGAACCTAAAATAATCGGTTCTTCGTTTGATGAAACTTATGTTGCACAAGAAAAAATAAATCTTATAAACGACATAGAGGCAATGATTAACGATAAGCGTACTTATTCTGTTTGGCGCTTAACGGAGCTTATGTTTGAAAATCAACCGTACGCTATATATGAATTGGGTAGTGTAGAAGAAGTAAAAAACATAACTGCACAAAGTCTTTTTGCATTTTATACCGATATGCTCAGGAAATGTCCCATTGATATTTTTGTTGTCGGAGATGTACGCGTAAGTGATGTTCTTGCGTATTGTGAAAAAAGACTAAAAAAAATAACCCCGTTAAATCATAATTACCCCAAAATGACATTATACTCTGATAATCTCAATGAAAAAGAAATTACGGAATATTTTGATGTTACGCAAGCAAAGCTTTGCATGGGGTATAAGACCTCTACAGCCTGCACAGACGATGATTATTATAATCTTATGGTTGCAAATGGTATATTGGGTGGCGGAGCACACAGTAAGCTTTTTAATGAGGTGCGAGAAAAACTTAGTCTTGCATATTATGCAGGTTCCAGACTTGGTCGCTATAACGGCACCATGATTATATCAGCTGGTATAGAAAGTGAAAATAAAGATAAAGCCATCGCAGAAATTAACACACAGCTTGATTTGTTAAAACGCGGTGAATTTACCGATGAGGAGTTTAATGCTACTATTAAAAATATTACAGGCTCAATAAAGGTATTAGGGGACAGCATTGGATATTTATGCGACTATTACCTTGGAAATTCAATCACTAATACACTTATTTCGCCTGAAGAATTCGCGGAAAAAATCGAAAAAGTTACAAAAGAAGATGTAATTCGAGTTTCACAAAAACTAAAGCTTGAAATGGTATATTTCCTTACAGGAAAAGAAAGTGAGGAAAAGTGATGAATTTTACAAAAACTTATTACGATAAATTTAAAGAAACTCTTTACTTTGGAGTTCACGAAAGCGGTCTTAATGTATATGTTATGCCCAAGGAGGGATATAGTAAGTGTTATGCTGTAATTGGCACTCGTTTTGGCTCTATTGACAGTGTTTTTACTGTTGCAGGCGAAACAATGCCTACCATACTGCCTGATGGCGTGGCGCATTTTTTGGAGCATAAAATGTTTGAACAACCCGATGGCGGAAATGTGTTTGGAGAATTTGCAAAATACGGTGCAAATGCAAATGCATTTACAAGCTTTAATATGACTGCTTATCTGTTTGAATGCACGGAAGAGCCCATTGAAAATTTGAAAATCCTTTTAGATTATGTTTCTAAACCGTATTTTACAGACGAGAATATTCAAAAAGAGCAGGGTATAATAGGTCAGGAAATCAAAATGTACGATGATGAGCCTGATTGGAGATGCGCGATTAACTTTTTATCTGCAATGTATCAGAAGCATCCTGTAAAAAATGATATAGCGGGTTCGGTAGAATCTATCGCAAAAATCAACAAGGATTTACTATATAAATGCTATAATAACTTTTATAATATGGCAAATATGGTCTTATTTGTTATAGGCGACATTGATGCTGACTCTGTGGGAAAATGTGTAGAAGAAATGATAAAAGACTATAAAATTTTGCCCAATCTTCCAACAAGAGACTATGGAAAAGAATTGCCGAAAGTCAACCAAAAAATCATAAAACAATCAATGGATGTGTCTGTGCCTTCATTTATCTTTGGCTATAAAGATATGGATGTGGGTTATGATGGTAAACAACTCCTCAAAAAAGCTACAGAATACTCTGTAATTTTAGAATTAGCTTTTGGTAAAACAAGCGAAATCTATAATGAGTTAGTTGACAAAGGACTTATAATGGGATTTTTGGATTTTGATGCCGAATGTGAAAAAAGCTATTGTCATATAACACTTTCAGGTGAAAGCAAAAATCCCGAAGAAGTTAGAGATATTATTTTAAATGGTATAAAAAAACTAAAAGAAACAGGCATACGAAAAGAAGATATAGAAAGATTAAAGAAAGCATATCACGGGCGTTTTTTAAAACAATTTGATCACATTACTACAGTTGCTCATTCTTTCTTGGCTAATACCTTTAATAAAATCGGCATTTTCGATTATGTTGATGTCATATCAGAATTATCTGCTGAAAATGTTAACAAACGCTTAAAAGAAAGCTTTGATGAAGAGTTATCAGTTCTGTCAATTATAGAACCCAAAACTAAATAAGGGGTGTCACCTATGGTAAATTCAATATCTTTTCCAAAACTTAATTTAGGACCATTTCAAATTCACGAAACAATCAATCTTTTTGGTTTAAATATCCATTTTTATGGATTGATAATAGGGATTGGTATCATCACAGCTTATATTTTTGCTATGAAAACTTGCCAAAAACATGGTCTTACAAAGGATAATATAACCGATATTTTGCTTTATGGACTGCCTTCTTCAATAATATGCGCAAGGGTTTATTATGTTTTATTCGAGCTTGACGAATTCAGCACAATATGGGAAGTTTTTCAAATATGGAATGGTGGTATTGCCATCTACGGTGCTATAATAGGTGCCGTATTATCTACATACATTTATTGCAGAGTTAAAAAAGTAGATGTATTGAAAGCATTTGATATTGGTGCATTAGGTCTTCTGATAGGACAGATTTTTGGTAGATGGGGAAATTTTGTAAACGCAGAAGCATATGGAAGAAATACTCAATTACCTTGGGGAATGCACGGAGAAACTATCGAAAGTCAACTTTATGGTTTGTTGGCTGAGGGCGTTCGTATAAATCCAAAAATCCCTGTTCATCCTACTTTCTTATATGAATCTTTATGGAATTTGGGCGTATTTATAATATTACTTTTAAGACGCGATAGACGAAAATTTGATGGCGAAATATTCTTTTTATACATTACACTTTACGGACTTGGCCGTTTCTGGATAGAAAGGTTGAGAACGGATAGTTTATATTTAGGCCCTATTCGCATCTCCCAGCTTGTTGCATTGGTTTGTGTCGTTGCCGGTATATTTATCATCAGATATAAAAAATAAGGCTTTGTTAGAAGTTGCAAACGCACTTGATATAAATAGAGATAGAATTTTTGAAGCAAACAAAAAAGATTTAGAACTTGCTCAAGAACTTGTTGCAAATGGAGAGATTACTCAAGCAACATTTAATCGTCTTAA
>JAZNUA010000149.1:0-9572 GCA_045592045.1 Congzhengia sp.
AATCAGCAACAAATAAAACAAGCTCTGCATTTTTTATACATTCTTTAGATTTATCAATACCTAATGACTCAATAGTATCAGATGTGTCTCTTATACCTGCTGTATCGTAAACATTTAAAACAATATCACCAATGGTAATTCTTTCTTCGATAACATCACGGGTTGTGCCTGCTATGTCTGTAACGATAGCTCTTGAATCTCTTGCCAAAAGATTAAGTATTGAGGACTTTCCTACATTTGGTTTTCCGCAAATGACCGTATTTATACCGTCGCGAATGAGCTTTCCTCTGTGAGATGTTTCTAATAGTTGCACAACCTTACTTTTTACATTTTCCAAATCATTTAAAAGAGCAACCCGTTCAACATCATCAATATCTTCTTCAGGATAATCAATAGTTACATTTATCTGCGCTAAAATGTCCAACACCTTATCGCGGAGAGTATTTATATCAGAAGATAAAGCTCCTCCCAGTTGGTTTGCTGCAACGGACAAAGCCAAGGACGATGGAGAATTTATAACATCAATAACGGCTTCTGCCTGCGATAAATCTATTCTTCCATTCAAAAACGCACGCTTTGTAAATTCGCCAGGAGCAGCAAGAGTGGCACCTGATGAAAGCAGCGAAAGCAACACTTTTTCTGTAACTACAAGCCCTCCATGACAGTTTATTTCAATAGTGTCTTCGCGAGTGAATGTATTTGGGGCGCGCATAACAGAAACTAAAACTTCATCTATGATTTTTTCATCTTTAACAATGTGACCGTAGTGTATAGTGTGAGTTTTTGCATCTGCTAATTTTTTGCCGCTTTTGGCTTTGAAGATTTTGTCACATATATTTATGCTTTCATCGCCACTAATACGGATTACGGATATACCGCCTGTTCCGTGTGGTGTCGCAATGGCAGCAATTGTGTTTTTATTCATAGGTGACCTCCAAAAAGTTATATGTTTTTAATCAATAAAGTTTTAAATAATCATCTAAAATATCAGTAAGTCCTTCTAAAAAAAGTCTGGCTTCCTTAAAATTTAGAAGTAAATTTATAACTCTTTTACTTTTTCTAATAAAATTTTTATTTAACTCCGAAATATCATTTAAAGAAAGCAATGGACAAACCGATTTTGCCCTCGGGTCAAAGATAAGCTCATAAGTGTTGTGCTTTAAATAAGGAATGATAGGAAAAATTCTGCAAGAAAGAGGTCTTAAATTTCTGTTACATACACCTTTGCAAATCAAGATTTTGGCAAATTTTCCATTATAATATTCAAATTCGGAATCGATGATTTTAAAATCAGGATTATGTAAGAATAACTTTTCTTCGCCGGGAAAAAGGTACATTCCTGTTTCTTCATTATCGTCACTTTTACAACAGGCACCATTGCAAAGCTGACCGCAATCAACAAGCAACGGAGTAGAGTCGCCGTAAAAATCGTATATGCTTTTGTAAATCTTTGAAATGTGCATATTTACTCCTTATTATTAAGAAACTCTTGCAGAATGTTATTTAATATTTTAGGGTTTGCCTTACCGGCTGATGCTGTCATCACTTGCCCCATTAAAAAACCAAAGGCACGGCTGTTACCATTTTTGTAATCTTTGACCGATTTTTGATTTTCGCTAAGCACCTTCAGTACTAAGGCTTTGATTTCACTGCTATCTGAAATCTGAGTAAGCCCTAAATCAGAAATTATATTTTCAGGTCTTTTTTCAGGAAATTCAAAGATTTCTGCCAAAACTGCCTTTGCCGCAGTGTTGCTTATTATACCGTTATCGATAAAAGAGATTATACGGACTAAGCTGTCAGCAGAAAATGGAATTTTTAACAATTTTTTATCGTTTAAAAGTTTCGAAATATTTCCCATCAGTTGGTTTGCTACTGCTTTTGGATTACCGCCTAAAGAAACGCATTCGTCAAAAAAATCAGACATTTCTTTAGAAGAAAGCAAAACCTTTGCATCATATTCGGATAGATGATAGTGGTTTATATAGCGGCTTCTTCGTGAAGCGGGAAGCTCAGGCAGTGTGGCCTGTATTTTTTTGATTTCATCATCAGTAATCACAATTGGCAACAAATCAGGCTCAGGAAAATATCTGTAATCGGCAGTATCTTCTTTGCTTCGCATAGAAACGGTTGCTTTTTTTTCATCGTCCCAACGGAGGGTTTCTTGTGTTACACTGTTGCCTGAATTATATATATCAGTCTGACGGTTGATTTCATAATCAATGGCACTTTTAACAGAACTAAAGGAATTTAAATTTTTAATTTCGCATCGAGTACCTAAGATTTTAGTTCCTGACGGCCTCAGCGAAACATTAACATCACAGCGCAACGAACCTTCCTGCATCTTGCAGTCAGATATATCAGCGTAGGAAAGGATAGCCTTCAATTCTTCCAAAAAGCATATAGCCTCATCGCTTGAACGAATATCGGGCATTGTTACAATTTCAATAAGTGGAACACCGCAACGATTAAAATCAACTATGGTTTCCCGTTCTTTATGAATTAGTTTTCCGGCATCTTCTTCAATATGTATTCTTTCGATACGAATTTTTCTATCTTTAATTTGTATGTAACCCTTACTGCATAAGGGTGTGTTGTTTTGAGATATCTGATATGCCTTAGGCAAATCGGGGTAAAAATAGTTCTTTCTGTCGTGATAACTGATTTTTTCTATATTGCAATTCAGCGAAATCCCCGCTTTTACGGCAAGTTCTAAAACCTTGCCATTTAAAACAGGCAAAGTCCCAGGCAATCCCATACATACAGGGCAAACCTGTGAGTTGGGTTTTTCGCCGAAGGAATTTTTGCAACCGCAAAAAATCTTTGTTTTTGTTTTTAATTCAGCATGGATTTCCAAACCGATAATAGGTTCGTACATTATTCTGCACCTCCCATAAGAGAGGGCTTAATTTTTGTGATAGTTTTTTCCAAAGCATAAGCCACATTTAAAACAGTAGCCTCATCAAATGGTTTACCTATAATCTGAACACCTACAGGTAAACCAAAAATGTCATAACCACAAGGCAAAACAACCGCAGGAAGCCCGGCTAAATTGGCACCGACAAGGCAGTTGCCACCGGCATACATCTCTATAGAGGTTGCATTTTTTCCTAATTCAAAGGTAGTGGTGGGGTAAGCAGGTGTAAGGAGAACATCGTATTTTTCGAAAAGTTTGCTAAATTCATCCTTAATCATAGTTCGTACCTTTTGTGCCTTGTTATAGTATTTATTGTAATTGGAAGATGACAAAATATATGTGCCCAACATAATCCGGCGTTTTACTTCTTTGCCGAATCCCTGACCTCTGGTGGTTTTATATAAATCATCTAAATTTTCAAAGTCTTCGGCACAAAAACCGTATTTTATGCCGTCGTAGCGAGCAAGATTAGAGCTTGCTTCTCCCGATGAAATTAAGTAGTAAGCAGCAAGGGAATACTCGTACATGCGAGAACTTGTCTCGTTGCACAAAGCACCCAGATGCTCTAAGTTTTTTATTGCAGCAAAAACAAAGCGGGAAACCTCTTTGGTAATTCCGTCAAAATACTGTACAGGAATACCAATTTTTATGTTTTTGATATTTTCGTTGAGAGAGTTTTCGCAAGTTGTACTGCTAAATGGTGCAGAAGTGGCATCATTAGCATCAAAACCTGAAATCACATCTAAGATAATTGCAGCATCCTTAACATCTTTGGTTATAGGTCCTATGTGATCTAGAGAAGATGCAAAAGAAACTAACCCGTGTCGTGATACTCGACCATAAGTAGGTTTTAATCCTACGCAACCGCAGAACGAAGCAGGCTGTCGTATTGAACCACCAGTATCAGTGCCCAAAGAAAAGCATACCTCATCAGCACTGACAGCAGCAGCACTTCCTCCTGACGAACCACCTGGGTTTTTTGTTAAATCATAGGGATTTTTAGTGATTTTAAAGGCTGAATTTTCCGTAGTTGCACCCATTGCAAACTCGTCCATATTAAGCTTTCCAAGCAGTATGCCGCCCTGGGTGTTTAATTTTTCAGTCACAGTAGAATCGTACGGAGGTATATAGTTTTCAAGCATACGGGATGCGCATGTGGTTTTAATGTTTTTGGTAACTATATTGTCTTTTAATCCATAGGGGATGCCTGCTAATTTGCCTGTTGATTCGTTATTTAAGATTTTTTTATCTGTAATTTCAGCCATCTTTAAGGCATTGTCAAAATTTTCATAAATAAAGCTGTTTACTTTTTTATCCACAGATTCAATTCGCGAAATATAAGCGGAAGTTACATCGTACGAAGACACTGCTTTGCTTTTTATTAAATCTCGCGTTTCGTGAAGTGTAAGACTGTATAAATTCATAAACTACTCCAATATTTTCGGAACGGAAAAACCGCCGTCTTTTTCTCTTTGTGTATTTTTGAAAACTTCATCAAAAGAAAGCGAAGGCACAATTTCATCATCACGCAAAAAACTTTCGTATGAAATTGTGCTGGTTGTGGGCGTTATGTTATCTGTGTCAACTTCTTCTAACTGTTGCGTATATGATAGAAAAACATCTATATCTTTTTTGAAATTTTCTGTATCTTCATCAGTCAGTTTCAAGTTGGCAAGCTTTGCTGTGTGAAGTACCTCTTCAGTTGTAATCTTCATAAAATTTACCCTCTAATAAAGAGATTTAATGTATTCAATAATATCTTCTGGTGTATGCGCCATAAAATCGGGGGATTCTTTAGACAGTACATTTTCATCCTGAAAGCCCCAGGTAACTGCTATTGTTTTCATTTTAGCATTTTTACCTGTTTGTATATCGTAAAAAGAATCGCCGATGAAAAGTATTTCCTCAGGTTTTATATTGCAGCTTTTAGCTATATTTAATGCGGCATCAGGATGGGGCTTTTTAGCTATGTTCGGAAGCTCGCCATTGATGCAGATAAAATTGTAGTCCGAAAAATAATGTTCAGTTAACTCCTTTACAAAGGCATCTCTTTTGTTAGATAAAATATTCATTGCGATATTTTCTTCTGTCAAAAAATCCAGAAGCTCAAAGATACCATCAAAAACCACAGTTTTAACCATACTGTTGTTTCTGTACTGTTGGGCAGCATCTGGGACAAATCTATCCAACAATTCGTCAGAGACCTTGTCTTTAGGCAAAACTTTTTCTGCATAATTTCTTATACCATTTCCAATGGCATTTCTGTGATGTATAAGCTCTTTTTCAGGAAAACCATATTTCTTTAATGTATAGTTCATTGAGTCGGCAAGGTCTGCTAAAGTATCCAACAATGTGCCGTCTAAGTCAAATATAACAGCTTTACAGCAGGTACTCATCTTCTATGTCTGCCTCCTCGAAATCGTCATCAAAATCAGGATATTCATCGTCATTAAACACTGCATCGTCATTTCTTTTTGGTTTCACATAGGATACTATGTATTTATCCATAACATGCCAGATGTAGTAATTTGCAGTAAATGCGGTAAATCCTGACAAAAACAGAGCTAAAATAATAAAATAAAAAATATTTGGTAAATATGCAATAAACGACATAATATAGAACAATCCAAAATCTATACCAAATATAAACATAAATATTATCAGGTTCTGAGGTAATTTAAGTATGGTAAAAGTCCATGCATTTTTCAAAATTACCTTTAAGCTCATTTTAAAAGTAATCATAACAGGATATATATAAAACATCATTATCAGATACAATGCGAATATAAGTGCAAATAATGTATATAAAACACCTAATGGCAAATTGTTGGTAATAAATAATGAATTGTAAAAAACCAATGCCTGTATAAGCGCATAAGCAACTAAAACAGAAAGGATACTGACAACCAGAGATTGCTTGAAATTTCTTTTAGTATGCTCAAAAAAATCAGAAATAATAAATGTAGGTTCTTGTTTTGCGTAATTCCTTATTACATAGGTATATCCCGCCGTAAAAGGCCCAATTAACATAAAAGGTATAAAAGGAGCAAAAGGAACGATGAAATTTTTACCTTGCAAAAACCTGCTTGCTATAAGAACTAAATTGTCGCTGTTTGGTCCTATAAAGTATACTTTAAACAAAATATATGCCGCTACAAATAAAACTATATTTACAAGAGAATACAAACAGTCCAAACCTATAATATTACCTAAATGCCGACCGAAAATATCAAAATAGTTTCTTTTAGTGGCTTGTTCTTTTGATATTCCAGGTCCGGCTTTTTTATAACTGTTAAACATCAGAACTACCTCCATCAGTAGGTTTTCTTATCATTGAGTACTGAGGCAAATCAAAGCCTAAATCTAATTTGAAAATCTGCATAGGATGTGGGGCGGTTTCGATTTCCTGGTCGTTTTCATCCCACATTTTGCTGATTGTATAAGTGAAAGGTTCGGCATCAGGAGAGATTATTTCAACTATATCACCCACAGACAGCTTGTTTTTTTGTGTAAAGACACATTTGTTTTCTTCGTTTTTTTCAAATATTGCAGCTAAGTCATAAGTCCTTACATAACCGCCGTCAGTGGTGTTTTGAGCGCTTCCATCAGGCTTTCCAAACCAAAAACCTGTGGTATATCCACGATTGCTGACCTTAGATAATTCTTCTGCCCATTTGGGATTAAACTTATAATTATCAGGATCCTTCAAATACTCATCAATAGCTCGTCTATATGTTCCCACAACGGTAGCAACATAAAACTCTGTTTTGACTCTTCCTTCAATTTTAAAGCTGGTAATACCGGAATTTACAAGCTCAGGGATATGTTCTATCATACACATATCCTTGGAATTAAAAATATAAGTTCCTCTGTCATTTTCGTAAACAGGGAAGTGTTCTCCGGGACGCTGTTCTTCCATAAGGGTGTAATTCCAACGACAAGGATGAGCACAATCCCCTGAGTTTGATTCTCTGCCTGTCATATAACCGCTAAGTAAACATCTTCCTGAATATGATATACACATAGCGCCGTGAATAAATGCCTCAAGTTCTAATTTGGAGTCGGTTTTTTTCCGTATTCTCTTAACCTCATCAAGAGATAATTCTCGTGCTAAAACAACTCGTTCTGCTCCCAATTTGTGCCAGCAATCAACTGTCACAAAATTTACATTGTTGGCTTGGGTGCTTATATGGATAGGTATCTCAGGTGCGTACTCCTTCGCTATATTAAAGGCTCCCAAATCAGAAATTATAAAAGCATCAGGCTTGAGCGCTTTGACCCATTTAATATACTCAACAAGTTCATCTATATCATCATTATGGGGTATAACATTTAAAGCAAGGTAGAATTTTTTGCCCAAAGAATGTGTATATTCTATACCTTCTGCTAATTGCTCTTTGGAAAAATTTTTTGCTCTGACACGCAACGAAAAAGAATCTCCGCCGGCATATACTGCATCTGCACCGTATGCCAAAGCAACCTTTAATCTGCTCAAATTACCCGCAGGGGCCAGTAGTTCAATTTTGTTCATAGTCAAAAGTCCTTTAATTTAAAATTTTTAAAAGCTCATCTGCAATAGTCACACTGTCAAGTCCGTAATGTCGTTTCAGCTTTTCAGTGCTTCCGTGTATAACGATTGACGGATAACCGACATTTATACATTTTTTGCCACTGCCTAAACTTGCAATGTAGGAGCCTATTTTTTCGCCAATTCCGCCAGTTATAGCACCATCCTCCAATGTCACAATTAAACCGTGGCGATACACCATATTAGCCAGAAAATCTTTATTTAAAGGCATTAAGGTCTTTAAATTTACTACTGTTGATGTTCTGTTATTTGCTTCTAATCTTTCAGAAACGGAGATGGCGGTTTCAACCATAGTGCCGCAAGAAATTATTAAAACATCCCTGCCGTATTTTATTATATCAGGTACACATAGCTCAAAATCTGTTGTATTTTCACATAAAAATTGTTCACCGCCTCTTGGATATCTTATAGCAATAGGACCTTTGTGATTGCCAGAAGCTGCATATTCAATCATCTGTGTAAGCTCTTTGAAATTTGAAGGGGATAAAACGGTCATGTTTGGCATCTGCGTCATAAAGCCAATGTCAAACAATCCGTGATGAGTTTCGCCGTCTTCTCCTACGATTCCTGCTCGGTCGATCAAAAAAGTAACATTGAGATTTTGTAAGCACACATCATGTATAATCTGATCGTAAGAACGCTGTAAAAAAGAAGAGTATATTACCACAAAAGGTTTCATACCGCCTGCGGCAAGGCCTGCAGCAAAAGTTACGGCGTGCTGTTCTGCGATTCCTACATCGTAAAAACGCTCCGAAAACTTTTCTGCAAATTCGTCAGTTCCTGTACCTGCGGCCATAGCGGCAGTTACAACTACAATATCTTTGTCTTTTTCGGCGACATTACAGAGTGTGTTTCCAACCACACGGGAATATGTAGTGTTATTGCTGTTTTCGATACATTTTGATGCTTCAAATGTGCTTACACCGTGGTATATTTCAGGATGTTCTTCGGCAAACTTATAACCTTTACCCTTAGTGGTAACAACATGTAATAATACGGGTCCCGGGATTTTCTTTGCCCTTTCAAGCATAATGGACATAGTTTCCACATCGTGACCATCAATAGGGCCAAAGTATGAAAAACCGAGATTTTCAAAAAGAGACTTTCCTGCAATCAAATGCTTGATTCTGTCCTTAAAAGCCTTCAGAAAGAATACTACATTTTTGCCGTGTTTTTTTCTGGAAAGCATGTTGTCTATTCTTGATTTTAATGTAAGATATGCCGATGCTGTACGAAGCTTGTTTAAATGATTTGTAAAGCCACCAACGCTCTTTGAAATAGACATATTGTTATCATTTAGAACTACAATACAGTTTTTCTTAGATTGTGCAGCATTCCCCAAAGCCTCGAGTGCCATTCCGCCTGTTAACGCACCATCTCCTATAACAGCTACGGAAAAATGGTTTGAGTTATTTAGTTTTGATGCCTCATTAAGTCCTAACATGGCAGAGACAGATGTGCTGGCATGTCCCGTATCGAAAGCGTCATAGACACTCTCTTTTCTTTTTGGAAAACCAGATATGCCTCCAAACTGACGAAGAGTTGACATTTTGTCCTTTCTGTCAGTTAAAAGCTTATATACATAGCTTTGGTGTCCAACATCCCAGACGATTTTATCATCGGGAACATCAAACACCTTCAGTAAAGCGATAGTCAGTTCAACAACTCCCAGATTTGAAGCCAGATGACCGCCTGTTTTTGAAACTGTTTCGATAAGAAAAGACCTTATATCCTCAGCTAAAACCTGTATTTCTTTAATATTCAGTTTCTTAATGTCTTCAGGGCAATTAACCCTATCTAAAACATCATACATATAATCACTCTTTTGTAATTTTAGATTTTACTATTTTTTCTAAAGCTCTTTTAAAATAAAAGAACGAATTTTCGTAAGACTCAATCGGAGTAACCAAAACAGTAGTCAGCCCGACGCGGTTAGCGCCTAAAACATCAGTAAAGATTTGATCTCCTATAAATGCGGTTTTTTTAGATGTAGCACCGATTTCCTTCATAGCGGACAGGTAGCTTTTCTTTAATGGCTTGCCTGCTTTTGCAATGTGTTTTAAAGGG